>JBGTHH010000603.1:0-2045 GCA_041746275.1 Pirellulaceae bacterium
CGGCTGTTTGTAAAACAGCCGGGCTATTGTTTTTACCGTCACGGATTCCAACGATGAACGGACGGCACCTTTGGCAGATTTCGGGACGAACTGGGGGTGCCTGTTTGGAGTTAGGCGTTGAACGATGAACGGTGATTAACGCCGACTCGGACACGCGAAATTACTCCGCGCCGTCGAGTGGCCGGAGCTTTTCTTCCGGTGGCCCGTACAGTCGAGTGCCATCGGCCGCGAATCGTCCGCCGTGAACCTCGCAGTCCCAGGTTTGTTCGGCTTCGTTCCAATGAACGACGCCTCCCATGTGCGTGCAGAGGGGACTATGCCGGTGTTCGCAGCCAGCGCGATCGCGGCATATCGCGGAGTGCTGGCCATCCATCGTGCCGACCGCACCTTGTCCAGGTGCGAACACATGATCGTCAAGATTCTCGCCGGGAAGAACTCGCTCCGCGTAGTTGGTGGCTGTCTTTGCCAACTCGGCGATTGTCGTCGCGGCACCACCGACGCCGAAGCGGGCTGGTGACAACTCGTCTTCTAGTGGCGTCTGGTTTCCGGCAATCTGATCGGCGAGCAAGCTCGCGGCGGCCGTTCCCCACGTCAGTCCGACGCCGCTCAAGCCGGTCGCGATCCACACATTCTCCTTACCGGGAACTTTGCCGATGATCGGCAAGCCATCCGAGGGCTCAAACAACTCCGCGCTCCACTTGGAAACGATCTGCTCGACGTCGAACCGCTCGCGAACATACTGTTCGAGCTTGGCCTGTGCTTCCGACTCGTCGCCAGCACCTGTCCTGTGATCACAGCCTCCAACAAGAATCAGATTGGCATCGCCAGAGTTCATCCGCCGCGTGTAATAGTAGGGTGACTGGTCGTCCCAATACAAAACGTCTTCCATTTCCTGCCGGACTCGCACCGCCATGACGTACGATTGATAGGCTGGTGTTTGGAAGTAGATGCGGAACGCATCCGTAAAATTGCAGTGAACCGCGCAGACGGCATGCGCGAATTCCACTTTTCCTTGGCCCGCCTCTACGGAAGTCGGCGATTTGCCGGCCGGATCGCTGACCAGGGTGTTCTCAAAGATCGTGCCGCCGGCCTCGACGACCAGATCTGTCAGACGTCGCAGGTACGCCATGCAATTGACGCGCGCCATTCCGCCAATTCGGTAGCCCGCCTGGGCGTGACGTAGTGAGCACTGAGGAACAAAAGTTGTATCCAATCCCAGTCGCGCGGCTGCTGCGCACTGCTGTCTCAGTTTATCCTCGGCGGCGGGATCTTCTGAATAGAAGTACGCGGGAACACGGATCAAATCACATGCTTCATTAGCTCGTTTTTCGATTGCGTCAATGGCCTCAAGGCGAAGACGCACATATTGACGAGCTTTCTCTTCGCCGAGTTGGTCGATCAATTTCTTCGGACCCATCTCGGGGTGCGCGTCCAGATGTCCGCTACTACCTCCGGTCGTTCCAGCGCCAATCACATTGGCCTCGCAGACCGTCACAGCATGACCGCAGCCGAGCAGTTCCAGGGCGATGGAAAGTCCCGTAATCCCAGCTCCGAGAACGAGGATGTCGGTTCTGTGATTCGCTTCCAGTGCCTGGAACCGCTGCCTTAAAGGATGTTCCTGTAGCCATGCCGACGCATGGATTGATCGTTGCTCGGCGTTCATTCCCGGCCTTTCATTGACAATCTATCTCAGCATTTTGTCATCGCCTTGCCGCAGCACTCGAACTTCGGTTCATGGTCCTGACAGTTACAGGGCTTCTTAACTTCGACTTCCATGCCGCATTCAGTGCATTTCAGTTTGTCGCCAGTTTGAGGCTTCATTGTTGGGACTCCCATCGTAAGTGAGTGACAGAAAACTTCGCGGCCTCGACGTTGAGAGGCCTTAGCCGTTGATGACCTCGCCACCGTTGGGATGCAACACCTGTCCCGTGATGTACGAAGAATCGTCGGACGCGAGGAATACAAAGCAACTTCCGCACTCATCTGGTTCTCCGGCTCGGCCCAGCGGCGCGTCGCTGCCGAACTTGCTGACTTTCTTCTTATCA
>JBGTHH010000604.1:0-6529 GCA_041746275.1 Pirellulaceae bacterium
CGTCGAAAACTATACTGGCCCGTTTCCAAAGTTTGAGGGGGCACTTCCGCTTACTAAGTGCCGATAAGATCATGCGTTTTGTCTTGCTGGATGCCATCACGCAACTTGAGGTTGGACATTCGATTACCGCTCAAAAGCGGCTGCGCCCCGATGAAGATTACCTAAAAGATCACTTTCCGAAGTTTCCGGTGATGCCGGGAGTGTTGATGCTCGAAGCGATGTTTCAGACTTGCGCCTGGTTGATCCACAAATCGAACGACTTCGCCGAGCCCATTGTGCTGCTACAAGAGGCTCGAAGTGTCAAATATTCCAATTTTCTGGCCCCCAACCAGGTGCTGGTGGTTACAGCCGAGATCGTCAAACGTGAGGAAAGCATCACAAAACTCAAGGTACAGGGTACAGTTGAGGGCGCGGTTGCGGTTTCCGGTCGGCTTGCCCTAGAGCAATTCCGCATGTCCGACCGATACCCAAACCACAGCACATTCGACCCGTACGCACGACAGAAACTAAAAAGCCAGTTTGCTAAGCTCTGGCAGCCACAGGCTTGTGCTGTGACCGTCTCGTAACGAGTTATGTGCTGATTACCACCATCCAGAGTTCACCCCCTCAATTGGAGAGAATTTCCATGCCGACGAAAGAAGAAGTGTTTGAGAAAGTTCAAGAAGCGCTGATGGAGGCACTGGGCGTGGATGAGGACGAGATTACGCCGCAGGCCACCATGGTGGGTGATCTGGGAGCGGAATCCATTGACTTCCTCGATATCGTCTTCCGCCTCGAAAAGGCATTCGAGATCGAGATTCCGCGTGCTGAACTTTTCCCCGAGGACATTCTGACCAATTCCGAGTACGTCCAGGATGGCCGAGTTACCGCCGAGGGTGTGGCGGAACTGAAGAAACGCATGCCGTTCGCGGACTTGGCGAAATTCGAGGCGAACCCCGTCGTCCAGGATTTTGGTAATTTACTGACGGTCAGCGATCTGTGCCGTTATGTGGAAACCAAAGTCGGTGCCGACAGCTAACGATCGCGGCCGTCGATGTGGCCGAATGGTACGGGGATTCTTCGAGAGATTGCCATGCGTTGGTTTTGGATAGATCGTTTCGTCGAGTTTGAAAGTGGGCGACGCGCGGTGGCGATCAAAAACGTCAGCATGGTCGAAGACCACATGGATGGCTATGTTCCGGGGTTTACGGTGATGCCGGCGTCTTTGATCATCGAGGGGCTGGCACAAACGGGCGGACTGCTTGTGGGCGAGCACAATGCGTTCCGCGAACGGGTGGTGCTGGCCAAACTAGGTAAGGCGGTGTTTCATTCACCGGCCGTACCGGGAGATACGTTGACCTACACCGTGAACATCGAAGAAATCCAAGCGGACGGCGCGATTTGTCGCGGTACCAGCCACATCGGTGATCGCCTGCAAGCCGAGGTGGATTTGGTCTTCGCTCATCTGGACGATCGTTTTCCCGGAGCGGAACTGTTCGACCCTCCAGATTTCGTGCGGATGCTGCGGACGTGGTATCTATACGATGTGGGGCGCAATCCGGACGGCTCGCCAATACAGGTGCCCGAGCATTTATTGCGAGCCGAGCAGGAAGACATCGGCTCGGCTGACTAGAATGAGGACTGCCGCTTACCGCCCACGAATATTTGCTCAGAGAGCGTAACCAGATGAGACGACGAGTCGTCATTACCGGTATTGGTTCGATCAACCCGATGGGACACGACGTGGAGACCGTCTGGACCGGGCTCAAGGAGAGTCGGTCGGGAGTCGGCTATACCACGATCTTTGATGCCAGTCGCTTTCCCACCAAAATCTCGGCAGAAGTGAAAAACTGGGATATAACGGATGCTGGCGAGGATGCCGAGGTTTGGCGATTCCGCGGACGCCATTCGCGTTTTGCGGGAGGTGCCGCGAAACAAGCGATGGATTCTTCGGGGATCTTGCTATCGGGAATCGACCCTGTTCGGCTGGGGGTTTACCTGGGGAGCGGCGAGGGAAGCCAAGACTTCGATAACTTCACCGCGATGATGGCGGCCGCGCTCGAACATGGAGATTTTGACATCGCCAAGTTCACCAAGAAGGGGTTGGAGATCCTCAACCCGACCGTGGAGCTCGAACAGGAGCCGAACATGCCGTCCGGCCATCTGGCCGGCATGTTCAATGCTCAGGGCCCCAACTTGAACTGCTTGACCGCCTGCGCTGCCAGCAGTCAGGCCGTGGGCGAGGCGACAGAGATCATTCGCCGCGGTGACGCGGATGCGATGATCGCTGGCGGCACACACAGCATGATTCACCCCTTTGGCGTGACTGGCTTTAATTTGCTGACGGCATTGTCGACCAATAACGCCGACCCCACCAAGGCCTCGCGCCCCTTCGATCGGCTGCGAGACGGCTTTGTGCTTGGTGAAGGCGCGGCGATGATCGTGCTCGAAGAGGAGCAGCACGCGAGAAAACGCGGCGCACACATTTACGGCGAGATCTTGGGCTACGGTTCGACGGCCGACGCCTATCGGATTACCGATATCCATCCTGAAGGTCGCGGTGCGATCGGCTGCATGCGGATGGCGATTCGCGATGCGGGACTCCAACCCTCGGATATCGATTACGTCAACGCCCACGGCACAAGCACCACCGTCAACGACAAAGTGGAATCCAAGTCGTGTCACGAGGTGTTTGGCGAACACGCGATGCAGACTCCCATTTCCAGTACCAAGAGCATGATGGGACATCTGATCGCCGCAGCCGGGGTGACGGAGTTGATCGTCTGTCTCATGGCAATTCGCGATAACGTGTTGCCACCCACGATCAACTACGAGAATCCCGATCCGGCGTGCGATCTGGACTACATTCCGAACGTCGCTCGCGAGGCGAAGTGCGATGTCGCCTTGAACAACAGCTTCGGATTTGGCGGCCAAAACATCACGCTGGTCGTCGGCCGTTATCGCGGCTAAGAACTTGTCCGAAAAGGGGTCCGACCCTTAGGATGCGAGTCGATTTCAACTGGCTTTTTTGTGGCCTCGCCGGAGAGGGTCTGACCCCTTTTCGGACACAAAAAATCGTCTTAGTTGCCAATCGAGGGTGGATTATCTAACAGGAAGTCTCGAGGGGCTCGGTTCGTGTAGTACGGATAGGCATACGTGGCGCTGGGCGGCCCTCCCGGACCATTGTCGTCCATGTAGCCGTGCGGCAACCGCGCCACAGGGGTCGGTCTGGGGCTGCCCAGGTGGCCAGCTAGACCACCGCCGTGGCCGCCTCCGTGCCCGCAGCTATCGCAGCTACTACAGCCGTTTCTCGCATAATTGTGATGCTCACAACCGGTTGCTGCCAGCAGGATGACTGTCGCCAGTCCGAACAAGGCGGAACGCATGAGAAGATTCCTTGACGTGAATTGGTGTCCGGGCGCGGGGGCCGGTACGAACTTCAAGTTGCGGTTTTAGACAACTCAAGCCGCTAAATTCATCATCGGCGGCAAAACCGGCAGAATTGAACAAATCGTCACATCTCGACGTGGTGCGAGGAGAAGCTCGCGGCGCTGTATGGTAAGCTCATGACCTGAGGCGTCACTCCCAGCCAAGCGGTATTCCTGGAGTTGCACTGATGTTCATTTCAACCAGTTTGTTCGTACTATTGCATCTCACGGCGGCCCCGACGATCGAAGCGGACATCGTGTTGAGCGGTGCTGAAATTCACAACGGCACCGGCGAGCCGCCCGTCGCGGGAGATGTCGCACTGCTCGGCTCGCGCATCGTCGCGATTGGCAAATTCGACACGCCGAACGGCGCACGGGTAATCGATGCCCGGAATCTCGTTGTGGCACCGGGCTTTATCGATCTGCACAATCACAGTGATGCTCCGATCACTCGTGAGCCGACGCGTTTGAATCAGAACTTTCTCGCACAGGGCGTGACCACGATCGTCACGGGGAACTGCGGTGGCGGACGCGGGGATGTCGAGCGGTATCTGGCTCAAGTCGACGAACACGGAGCCGGTACGAATGTCGCTCATCTGATTCCCCACGGAGAAGTGCGCAAGGCAGTTCTCGGCGAGGCCAATCGTTCGCCCAGTCCCGCGGAACTGGTGGAAATGCAAAGCTTGGTCGAGCAGGGCATGACGGCGGGCGCATGGGGCATGTCCACCGGGTTGATTTATGTTCCCAGCATGTACGCGGACACCGCCGAGCTGATCGAGTTGTCGAAGGTTGTCGCGCGGCACGGCGGGATCTATGTGTCGCACATACGCAACGAAAACACCCGGCTGCTGGAAGCCATCGACGAACTGCTGACCATCGGCAAACAAGCCGGGGTAGCGGTGCATCTATCGCACTTCAAGGCTTCCGGTCGCGACGCCTGGGGATTGGCTCGGGAAGCCATGCGTAAGGTGGAACAGGCACGTGAAGCGGGTCACACGGTGACGGCTGACCAATATCCCTACATCGCCAGTAGTACGTCGCTGGGTGCCATGGTGGTTCCCGACGATTTGCGGACCACTTCAAAATTCATCGCCGCTCTCCAAGACCCCGATCGGGGCTCGAAGTTGCGGACACGACTCGAACAAGCCATCGCGACCCGTAGCGGCGGCGCGACGCTGTTTGTGGCCAGCTATGCCAAGAATCGCGAGTGGCAAGGTCGCGACTTGGCCTCGTTGTCGCGGGATCTCGGCCGCTCCGTAGTCGACTTGGTGATCGAGATTCAAAGTCACGGCGGAGCCGCGATGGTGAACTTCGGTATGCAAGAAGAAGAGGTGCGCGCGATCATGCAACAACCTTATGTGGCGACGGCCAGCGATGGGGGAGCCAAGGTTCCGGATGACACCGTTCCTCATCCACGAAGCTATGGCACTTTCCCGCGCAAAATCGGACACTACGCGATCACCGAGAAGACGCTCGCGTTGGCTCAGGCGATCCGCAGTTCATCCGGTTTGCCAGCCGACATACTCGGCATGCGGGACCGCGGCTATGTGAAGCCCGATTACGTTGCGGATCTGGTCGTGTTTGATCCCGCCACGTTTCGAGACTCCGCGACGTATGAACAGCCACACCAGTACGCACCGGGCGTACGCTACTTGATCATCGGCGGTGAATTCGCCATCGACGACGGCGAGGTGACCGGCAAGCTGGCTGGACGAGCCTTGCGTCGACCGCCAAACTCCGATCCTTAACACGAGATGAATCCATGCGAGCTTTGACTCTGAGTGCCTGTCCGAAAAGGGGTCTGACCCTCTCCGGCGAGGCCAAAAACCCAGCGAAACCGACTCGCCTTCAAAGGGTCAGACCCCTTTTCGGACAAGCTCTGAGTTGCTGTTTGTTGTCACTCTGTTGTGATGGGTGGACCGAGGAGAGCGCGTGGCGATCCGTCGCGTTACAATCCCAGATCACCAGCGTCGCCCCGTTTTGTGGGATTGTGCTCTGGGACGATCACGAGGCGAACGCCACCGAGGCGATTCAATTGGAGTTCTCGTATGTCGGCTATCGTGACATTGTGCGGGAACGCGGTGTCTATGACTGGACCAAACTCGAAAGCAAGCTGAACGATATCGCTTCGCGAAAACATCAGGCGATCATTCGCTTCCACGATACGTATGTCGGCAAACCCACGGCAGTGCCGGACTACTTGCGTCAACTTCCCGACTACCGCGAAGTCCAGGCCCCCAGCGAAGGTCAGCCGACAAGCTTTCCCGACTGGTCTCACCCCGAACTACAGCGTTTCATCCTGGAGTTCTATTCCCGCGTGGCGGAGCGTTATGATGCTGACCCCCGCTGGGCTTATCTTCAGACCGGATTCGGCCTCTGGTCCGAATACCATATCTACGATGGGCCGATGCAGCCGGGCCGCACGTTCCCTTCGACCGAGTTTCAGACCCAGTTTTTGAAGCACCTGCACGATCAATTCCGCACATTGCCTTGGATGATCTCGATCGACGCCGCGTCGACCGAATCCTCGCCGCTGGCAACTGCCGGTGACACGAATCGGGAAGAGCTGTTGGCCTTGCGTTTCGGCTTGTTCGATGATTCGTTTTTGTCGAAGGAGCATCCGCGCGTCAATGCTTTGAATTGGCGGGCGATCGGCAGTGATCGTTGGTTACGTGCGCCGGCGGGAGGAGAGTTCAGCTATTACAACCGCCGCGATCAACGACTGGCGCTGGGGCCCATGGGTCCCAATGGCGTCCGATTTGAAGACGCCGCGCGACAGTTTCATATCACGTTCATGATCGGCAGCGATCAACCCGAGTATCAGCCGATGTCGCGCATCCAAGAGGCTGGCCAGAGCTGCGGCTATCGCTTTCGTCTCGATCGCTTGGAGACCAACGGCGTCGATACTCGTGGCACCATTACCAATGTCGGCATCGCTCCGCTGTATCACCAGGCCTGGCCGGCCGATGGGGACACGCGCGCCGCTCAATCACTGCGTGGTCTATTGCCGGATCAGTCGCTCGAATTCTCGCTCCCCGGCGTGGTCCGAGCCGATTCGTTTCACGTAGACTCCGATCGACTCGTACCCGGACAACGCATTCCCTTCGAGGCGGATCTGCGGT
>JBGTHH010000605.1:0-2537 GCA_041746275.1 Pirellulaceae bacterium
CGAGCCGCTGTGTGAAAATGTGTTGCACCACGTCCTGTTCCCCACGGACTTTTCAGCCAACGCCGAGCGAGCGCTCGAATACCTGGTCGAACTTGTCGCTGCGGCACACCCTGCCGTCACCGTTGTTCACGTGCAGGAGAAATCAAGCGGAGACCAGGAGTCGCTGACGGAGCGGAATCAACTGGATGCAATTGCGGCGAGGCTTTCCGCGGCGGGCGCACGAGCGGTCGATGTCGAACTCTGCTCCGGTTCACCGACGGCCCAACTCTTGGCGAAATCTCATCAGCAAGAGCCTTCGCTGATCGTGATGGGAAGTCAGGGAAGCGGTTTCATCAAAGAAATCTTCCTCGGCAGTGTCAGCCACAATCTCGTTCGCCTTGCCCGTCAACCCGTCCTGTTGATTCCGGCCGCGCGTGACGGGCAATGATTTGTACCATGAACTAGTGTTAACGGAGTCGAAACATGTCAAATCCCCAGCGCCCGAAAGTATTGTTCCTCTGCACCGGCAACTCGTGCCGCAGTCAGATGGCCGAAGGCTGGGCGCGGCATCTGTTGGGTGACCGCATCGAACCATATTCAGCAGGGATCGAGGCTCATGGAATGAACGCAAACGCGGTGCGCGTCATGGCCGAGGCCGGCGTCGACATCTCCGGTCAATCGTCCAAGCTGGTCAGCACGCTCGCGGATGTGCCGTTGGACTTGGTCATTACCGTCTGTGGACATGCCGATGAGAACTGCCCCGCGTTTCTGGGCAAGTCCCGCGTTGTCCACGTCGGATTTGACGATCCGCCCAAGCTGGCGAAAACCGCGGCGACTGAAGACGAGGCGCTGGCCCACTATCGTCGCGTTCGAGACGAGATCCGCCGATTCGTGTCGGACGAGCTTGGGAACTTGCTTTGACTGGCTGACCCGGCGAGCCGCACACCGTATATTGGGCGGCTGCGAGCGTTGTTCCGAGGGCACACCGTGGGGAGCTGCAGCCCAATGAAATGCTGCAAGTCCCGGTAGGGACGACCGGAGGAAGTGAAGAGGATTTAAAACACAGAGTCACAGAGGATACAGAGTTCGGCGTGCTGTCCACTGTGTTCTCCGTGCCTCTATGTTTTCAATTTCGGCAGCCACTTGGTGCGTAGTAATTTGGAGCTTCCCCACACAAGATTCGGAAAGGAGGTTTCCCCATGCCTGAATCAACCGCTCCCGGAGTTCGGCGTCCTGTCGTCGAATTGATGGACCCGATGATGGTGGAAATCCTACGCGCTAAAACGCCGGCCCAGCGATTGGAAATATCGTTTGGAATGTGGGAGACCGCTCGTGTCATCCTGCGCGGCTCAATCCAACAGCAGCACCCCGATTGGACGGAAGCGATGGTTCAACATGAGCTTGCTCGGCGGATTAGCCACGGCGCGGTGGACCCCGGGAAACTGGCTCAGGCACCGAGGGAATCCGATGCCCGAAACTGACATGAAGCCCTACGAGTTGATGCAGAAGGTGGCCGATTTCTGCGAGCGGGAAGCCATTCTCTATCGCATCGTCGGATCGATGGCCAGCATGGCCTACGGCGAACCCCGCTTCACCAACGATGTGGATGTACTGGTCGATCTGCCGCTGGATAAGGTCGATGTCCTCTACCAGGAATTTCCCGCACCGGACTATTTCATCGCCCCGCATGCGGTTCGTCAAGCGATCATTCGTCGGCATCAATTCAACATTCTGCACATCCCCATGGGGCTCAAGGTAGACATGATCCTGACCGATGGATCGGAGTTCGACCGCTTGAATTTGCAGCAAGGCCCCCGGTTGACTCAAGAGGGGCGCTACGACGCCTTGTTCGCATCCGCGGAGAACGTGCTGCTGAAAAAACTGGTTTACTTTCGAGAGGGTGGTTCCGAAAAGCATCTGCGAGACATCGCCGGTATGCTGTCCGTCGTGGGCGACGCCATCAATCTAGACTATCTCGATCAGTGGGCGGCAAAACTGGGTGTGGTGGAGGAATTGGAATTAGTTCGGAAACGAATCCGCGAGCGAGATGCATGAACTCCGACTGCTCCGAAGACGTGCTACCAGGGCGAAGGCCAGAGCATTAATGCGGGCGGATGATGCACCGAGGCCAGAGCGAACGCGCCCTATTTGGACTGCGCCACATTTGTCGGGCCTGCCAGCTCGAAGCGCAAGCGAGTGAATGACTCGAAGCTCGATCGTTTGGCGACTTGTTCACCACCAACGAAAACACCTGGACACGAGGCTCACGTCTCGCGGTGCGACAGGGCTCGCAGGACCGCATCCAGTATCGTGTCGAGTTTGCGTCCGACATCGGTGGCCAGGAACCGCAGCACGAAGTAGCCGTGCTCTTGTAACAAAGCGTCTTTGCGTCGGTCGCGCCGATAAGCTTCTTCGCTGCCCAGATGCTGTCCTCCGTCCAACTCGATCACCAGCCGCGCGGTGGAGCAGAGTAAGTCAACCTCCATGTTGCCCCAACCGTCGAACGGGATCGGCAACTCGGCATTCAACTGGAATCGGGCTGACGTTTCCGGCAACGC
>JBGTHH010000606.1:0-2098 GCA_041746275.1 Pirellulaceae bacterium
ACCGCTGTTGCCAAAGAAGATACCCGTGTTGGCGACGATGCCGACCACGTCGCGGTGGCCCGAGACCGCAATGTAACTGCTCACGGGAGGAAGAACGGGTGTTGCCAAACCACCGGCCAGCGCACCGATACCGTTGTTGAAGTTGCGGTTTTGATGAGCCAATCCACCTGGCGAATAACCTGAGTCCGAGGGGCAAATGAAACCAGGAACCGACTTTTCGAAGGTTGGCCTGAATGTATTTCCTATGGAAAGCGCCTGCAGTAGCGTGCGCTGGCTCACGCCGAGTTGATCGTGGAGGGCTCCTTGCTCAATGAAAGGCAGGACCAACGCGCCCCAAGCCCAGCCTTCCGCGTTGGCTGTGACAGGTAGATCCACGATGTAACCCGAGGGAAAGGTCTTGTACGTGTCGTGGTAGTTGTGCAACGCAAGCCCAAGTTGCTTCAAATTGTTCGAGCACTGCATGCGCCGAGCCGCCTCGCGCGCCGCTTGCACGGCCGGAAGCAACAACGCCACCAAAATGCCGATGATCGCAATGACCACCAACAACTCGACTAACGTAAAGCCGAGCTGTCCATGTCGTCGACTTGAGGATTGTTTGTTCATGACGAAAGACTTCCTTTGTACTTAGCGATTGACTTCGGAGTGATACGGAAAGGTGGCTAATAAGGCCGACAGGCGGGTTTCGCTCGACGCGAATGAACGGACCTGTAGAGTGCTGCCTCTGGATAGCCCAGTCAGTCAACACGGTGGTGCGGTTGCCTCTCGCTTCCCGCGAGTCAGCGTGAACGGCAGGTAATCGGGATGTCACACAAGGACGCCGCCGATTCACCGCTAGCGAAACTCGAACCAGCCAGTCCGTTGATCCGGTTTGAATCATACTTTTGCAATAACCGTGCCAACGCGAGTTGAGCGAAGAATTGGCACGGCCAACACAGCGATTTATGCTTGGTCGCTGGCCGCGTACGCCACGAAACGATTCTGTATCCATCGCATTTAACGGCACAATCCGTGAAATACGCTTTGTGGCGAGCACATATCACGGCTGCGAATAGGTTTCGGCGGTGCGGATTGCCTCGTACTGGTGCTCAGCATCGCGGTACTCGTACTCGCTTCGATCCTTCGCAACGGCTTGGGTTCGTTGGATCAGCCGAGTCAGCATCAATATGATTCGTTCCAGGACTGCCTGTCGGTTTGCCCCATCCAGCGTCCTGGCGATCTGGTACGAGAACGCAACGAATTCGATTGAGAGACGATAAACGTCGAGTCGTTCATAGTCGAAGGTCGGTTCTGCCATCGTACTTCTTTCGAGTACGAGTACCGTTGCACTGAGTACGAGTATGACTGTCCTGACGAACAACCAATTAAAGTCGAATCGCATGGCGATCAAGCCCGATTCGGACACGCCGAAGACGGTTTGGCTGCTCGTGACAGGATGAATCTAATCGAACATGATCCGTGTACGGTCGGACCAGTAAACGTCGTACCTGTCCAATTGAAGGCGGGGATATTGATTTGAGTTGCCCACTTAAACACTACTCGACTTTGTACGGTCACATCTTTCCGAATGTAGATATGGAAGTAGTTTGAAATCGGCCGGTTCGCGGTTAATCTGTTTGACAGTGCCTATGAGACCTGTGACGCTACATCCAGCTCTAAAGTGGCGATGGCCCAACGGTATCTTGATTGACTCGATGGACTTTGCCCCGATGGCTGAGTTGGATATAAGTTCGCGAATGCTCAACGCGGGAGAAGAGCCCTGACGGAGATCCCCGACGACTCATCGACATCGGCGTCAAAGCCTTGGCTGAATGCTATCGGCTCGAGGTACTTTCTCGATTGGCTCGCCGCGCAGCAAGTCAGCCTCGCCTTCACGACGTATCAGACCGGCAAGCTGTTTTTTGTCGGCCGCAAGTCCGCGAGCGGAGCGGGAACGCCGACCAGCGAAGCGGATCAAGCGCTCTCGGTCTTCGAGCGGACTTACAACCACTGCATGGGGATGTGCGTATCAGCCGACGCGCGGACGATCTGGTTGAGTTCGAGGTTTCAGATTTGGCGGTTGGAGCAAGCTCCGGCCAACGCGGTTCCGTATCGGGCTCCG
>JBGTHH010000607.1:0-3023 GCA_041746275.1 Pirellulaceae bacterium
GATCAAGTTGCTTGTCAGCGTTATAGACACAGGCGGAACTCGCGTAGAAAAATCGTTCCACTCCATACTTCACGGCGGCTTGAAGCATGTGGGTGTTGATCAGCACGGACAACATGCAGAGCGCCTTGTTGTTCTCGATGAAGCCCATGCCTCCCATGTCGGCTGCGAGATTGTAAACGCGTTTCGCTCCCTCGCAGGCGCGTTCGCACGCTTCCTTTTCCTGCAGGTTGGCCACGACATTCTCGACGTCGTCGAAACGTTGGTGCCATTCCTCTAAGGGCTTGATGTCGACGGCACGGAGCCGACGCACGCCTTGCGCACGAAAGTGATTTACCAAGTGGCCACCAATGAAGCCGCCCGCTCCGGTTACAACGATCAGTTCTTGACTCATTTGATTTCTCCTGTGAAAGAAATGCGATTGCTTCGGTGACCTAGAACACGCCGCCGGAAGACGGCCAGCGCCAGTTTGACGACAAACAGACTGTTGGTGATGAAATAACGCCGCCACAATCGACGAGGCTCTTGAACGAGACGAAACAACCACTCCAAGCCGCGTCGCTGCATCCAGCGAGGTGCCATTGGCTTGGTTCCCGCATGGAAATCGAAGGCTGCCCCCACGCAGATCAACGGCAGGTCGAGACGGCCGCGCAACATGTAGGCGAACTCGTCTTGCTTTGGCGCGCCGAGCCCGATGAAGACCATTGCCGCGCCGCTGTCGAGTATGCGCTGGACGACCGCGTCGGTTTCCTCGTCGGTCAGTTGGCGAAACGGCGGAGATTCCACGCCACCAATGCGTAACGCCGGGAAGTGCTGTCGCAGTTTGACTTGCAGATCGTGCAGGACCGGTTCCGTGCTGCCGTACAGATAAATCGGCAAGTTACAGGCCGCGGCTTGCGCGCAAATCCGCAGCATGAGTTCCGGACCATACACACGGTCCTTCAATCCGGCGCGATGCAGCAGGTTCAACGCCCAGCGAACCGGTTGACCATCCGGTCCAATCATCTCGAACGAATTGACTTTCTCGCGCAGCGACTCATCACCGCTGGCCACCACCACGGGATGCACCGCGTGTAACGAGACCACACAGCCACATGAAGACTGGGCGGCTTGAATCACGGACGCCACGGCCGATTCGTAATCCGTCGCGCTGACTTGCACGCCCAATACATCGAATTTTTCTGGCCACGCCACGGCCGAACTCGTCATAGACATCGTTAGGTAACTCCCGCTAGCAGATCCAAGGTGACATCGGGTTTCCCGGCCAGTTCCAACGCCCGGCGATAGATGGCCAGTAAAGCTTCGTAGTTCTGGTCTGGTGTGTAGAACTGTTCGTAGCTCTCGCGCGCGGCCTCGCGTAATCGCGAATTGCGTGACGTTATCTCATGCAGCTCGCGAACTTTCTCGGCGAGATCGCTCGGATCACCGGGTGTAAACAACAGCCCATTGCGATGCTCGTCGACCAACTCGGCCATGGCCCCCATTCGTGAAACGATCACCGGTGTGCCGACCGAAAACGCTTCGATAATCGTGCGGCCAAATGTTTCGTACCAAATGGAAGGAAAGATCAAGCATTGGGCATCGGCGACGATTTCGAGCATGTCCGGAATCGATCGCGAGCCGAGCCACTCGATACGTGGATCTTGCGCCGCCGCTTGCTGGACCAGTCGCGCGTCGGGGCCGTCGCCCACAATCTTCAATGGCAAATTGAGATCGAGCTGACTCCAGGCCGACAACAGCGTCGGTAAACCCTTTTCCGGTGACAGGCGACCCACATAGACGGCATAGCCTCCAGCTCCCGTTCCGACGCGAACATCCGGCGCGGTGAAGTTCGGTTTGACCAGCAGGCGGTCCTCGGGCAATCCAGCACTGATCAGCTTTTGTCTCGCGAATTCGCTAAGCGTATAGAACAACGTCACTTGACGTTCCCAGGTCCGCCACAAGCGGTGACTCACGAGCATGGCACTCACCGCCAACGTGGCCAGACGATCATCGCGATAGCAACCATGCTGAATGGCGGGCCAGGGGATCAATTTATTTAAGCAGTCTTCGCAGACCTTACCGTCGCGTAGAAACTGGGCATTGGGACACGACAGCCGATAGTTTCTGAGCGACTGCACCACGGGCACTTGCAAGCGTTGTGCGGCGTAGTAAATCGCTGGAGACAACAACGGAAACGTATTGGTGCAGTGCATCAGGTCGGGACGTTCGCGTCGGATCATGGCCTGAACTTCCCGATAGACGCCACGGCTCCAAATCGACTTGGCGGCCAAGGCCAAACGGCCCTGTCCCCGAACGTCCTCGTTATGCACCGTGTAGCGCACGACGTGATGGCCATGCGACTCGAGCAACTCCGCTTCTTGTTCGAAAGAGCAATCCTCGCCACCGCGTTGCTGATAGTAGTTGTGACAAACGAGGATCTTCATGCTGTCGCCTCCCGCATCGTGCTGAAGGTTGGGTGTGACTCCGCGCGTGCCCAGGCGTCGCTGGCCAGGGCGGCGTTACCGGCGATCAGGCCGAGGGCGACAAACAAGACCACCGTATTGGGTGCGATCGGCCCCACAATTCCCGGATCCATCGTTCCCCAGCCCAATGACCAGACGACGAAATTCAGCCAGATAAAGACCAACGTCTGATTCGTCGAGGGAATCCTCCACGAATACAGCGAAGCGAGCACTGGCTGGAAGAAGGCCCAGCAAAATATGGCGCAACCGATATAACCCGTCGTAACTAAAGCTTGAAAAAACATGTTGTGTGCCGTGAAGTTCGCTTCTCGCCCCCAGATTTCTAGTTCGCCGGTGCGCGACGTCACAAAGTAGCCGTGTCCTAGCCAGGGTGCGTGACTTTGGGATTCCCACATCACTTCCCACAACTCACCTCGTCCCGAGAAACCGGCGAGCTCGTCTTTAGTCTGTCCGCGTTGTACAAAGCCAGTGACGTCCCCACCGACTTCGCTGATCCCTTCCAAATTGCCATCTACGAGAAGATAGCTTGCAAATAGAAGACTGGCGGAGACGGTCAGCACC
>JBGTHH010000608.1:0-10967 GCA_041746275.1 Pirellulaceae bacterium
ATTGGCCAGAATATCGGCGGTTTCGGCCATGAAGTGGACGCCGCAGAAGGTGATGTAGCGGCAGTCACTGCTCGAAGCCGCCATCTGACTGAGCTGATAGCTATCCCCGCGCAAATCGCTCAGCGCGATCACTTCGTCCTGCTGATAGTGATGTCCCAGGATCAAAAGCTTTGGCCCGAGCGACTCACGGACGGCGTTGATGCGTCGCGTCAGTTCGTCATTCTCCAACGACTTGTAGGGCTTCAACTCGAAGGCCGGAGTTGGTGCTAGGGCGATGGACATGATCTGGGCTCACAATCGAAAGCGGAGGTATCGAATCCTAAAGCCTGTCCGAAAAGGCCTGTCCGAAAAGGGGTCAGACCCCTTTTCGGAAACAGACCCCTTTTCGGAAACTCAAGTCGACGGTGCCCCAATTATAGGCAGCTCGCGTTCGACTCGACAGTCGGCCGAAGCCCGCGCTGTGGCAGAGGTTGGGCAAAGTTTGCGGCCTGCGTGGTCGATATAGTAGTTAACTCGCGTCATGATCAGGGCCGTCGGTCCGTCGGCCATGTGGGGATTTCGTCGTACTTTTTGTTGCCCGCTAGCACACAGTCACACGCACCATGTCAGACGTAACGGCCTCAGTCGGATCGGATTACCAGCCGGATGCAGTGGCTGTTCCTGTGGCCACCACCCCGCAAGATGAGCCAAATCCGACGCCAGCCCCAGCCGCGCCGTCGGTCGCGAGCCCGGTTCTCGCCTCGCATCGGCCTGCCCATCCCGATTCGCAGGAACGGCTACGGCATCTGCCCCCGTATGCCAAGAGCCTGCTGAAGGTGCGCGTGCCGGTCACGGTCTCGTTGGCGACCACCAAGTATCCGTTGAAGCAGATCCTGGAGCTTGGCCCCGGCTCGCTGATTCAGTTCAACAAGTCGTGCGAAGATAACCTGACGCTGGAGGTGGGAGGCCGAACCATCGCGGAGGGGGAAGCGGTGAAGGTTGGCGACAAGTTCGGTCTGTGGATCACGGCCATGACAATGCCCGGCGAACGCTTCTGGGTCGTGCATGGCCAACGTAGCGGCGCGCGGGTCAAGTAGTTGCTACGGCGACGGCAACCAGCGACGAGCTTTCTCCCAGCCATCTTCGGCTAACCCTTGCATGGACAATCGCAGCTTGTGGCGATTCTTGTCGATCTGCCGATTGGCCTGGGCGACCAGTCGCGGCTGGCGGTCGTTGATCTCGTCTTGCAGCACGTCCCGGAGACTCCGCCCAAGCTGTTCCACGGCGGGGCCCCGCAAATCACTGATGCGCTGCAAGTCCAGGTCGACTAATTTCAACTGGGCCGACTGAACTTCGGGATCGATCACCAACTCCGGCAGCAGTTGGGGAAACTCCACACGCATGCTTGTCGCACAGCCCAGTCGGAGTTGCACTGTCGCCTCGGCATCCGTGCTCACACTGACGAGCTGCACGCCGAGTTGCCATTCCGATAAACGCGCGAACAATCCCAGCCGCGCATCGACCACCACGTCGAAGGCGATCCGTCCTGGCTCCAGCGGCCGGATGCTCTCGATGCGCACGTTAAAGTGTTGCTCGGGATCAATCAGCCAAGCCTGATAGCGTTTCCACGTGCCGTGATTGGCCTCGCGCCAACGTCGTTTCGTCTTGATCTGCAGACGATCGGTCGAAATATGCAAGCCGTCCCAGACTCGCTTCGTCTGGCCCCACTGTTTGGTGTTCTCATACACTCGGGGAATGGCTTGTAGCGCGAGTTGCCTCAACAGATCCTGTGTCTCGCCCTGATCGACCAACGCCGCCACCTCCGCTGACTCGGCTTCCGAGAGGGCCTCGACGGGCTGAGCTGCCACGAGTGCTGGCATCCCACTGAGCAGCAGGCTGGTCAGGCAGGCGAGTTGTCGAGGTGTTAGGAGCATCACACACGTTCCGAATTAAGGAAGTCAACTCTCGGAAGCGTACGTCGTCCAAGCCCACAAGGAAAGATGAACTTGTTGCAAAACGCGGGGCGCAACACTATTGTGTGAGCGGACGTGGATCGTCTCCCACCTGACTTCCCGCCACCTTCTGCTACACGTTCATTCGGTTAGGAGCCGCGAAATGACTAGGCAAATCACTCGCCGACGTTTTGTGCAAACGACGGCTGCCGCCACCGTCGTCGGTTACTTTGTCAATCCGACCCAGGCTCAAGTCTCCCAATCTCCGAACGAACGGCTCAACATCGCCGCTATCGGTGCCACGGGACGCGCTGGCGCGGATATTGCCGGAGTGTCATCACAGAATATCGTCGCTATCGCCGATGTCGATGCGGACTTGCTGGAGAAGGGATCCGTCAAATATCCAAATGTCCGCAAGTATCGCGACTTCCGGGTGATGCTCGAAAAGGAAGCGGACAAGATTGATGCGGTGGTGGTGGGTTCCACGGATCACACGCACGCTCCGGCGGCCGCGATGGCCATGCGGCTGAAGAAGCATACCTATTGCGAGAAGCCGTTGACACATACGGTTTACGAAGCGCGCGTCCTGGCGAATCTGGCCAAGGAAAACAATCTCGTGACCCAGATGGGCAACCAGATTCATTCGCTGGACAATTATCGACGCGTGGTCGAGTTGGTCGAGTCGGGGGCGATCGGCCCGGTGCGGGAAGTTCATGTCTGGGCCGGTGCGGTCTATACCGGTGGCCAGTTCACGACGGGGACTCCGGCACCCGCGCATCTCGATTGGGATCTGTGGCTGGGGCCGGCCGTCGAGCGTCCCTACAGCGAAGGTGTCCACCCGTTCCATTGGCGAAAATTCTGGGACTACGGCACGGGCTCGCTCGGCGATTTTGGATGTCACTACATGGACTTGGCTCACTGGGCCTTGAACCTGAGACATCCGACGCGCATCGCCGCGCGGGGACCCAAGTATGATCCTGTCAGCACACCAGCATGGTGCATCGTCGAGTATGACTATCCTTCGCGCGGTGATCTGCCACCTGTGAAGCTGACTTGGTACGACAGTGGAAAACAGCCGGACCAACTCGCCGCGATTCTCGAACGTCAACCGAAGGATCAGGACGGCAAACCGGTGACTGTCGGTGGTGGGCAGTTGTTCGTCGGCGAGAAGGGCCAGATCCTGTCGAATTACACACAGCGTGCGTTGCTGCCGGCCCAGGACTTCACGGGCTTTCAACCTCTCGAGCCATATATCCCCGCTTCGATCGGCCATCACGAAGAGTGGCTGAACGCCATTAAGAACGGCGGACCCACCACTTGCAACTTCGACTACGCGGGCGCGTTGACCGAAGCCGTGCTGCTGGGCACGGTCGCCTTCCGAGCTGGCGAAGCGATCGAATGGGACCCGGTTACGATGAATGTTACCAACTCGGCACACGCTCAACAGTTCGTTCACAAAGAGTATCGCCAAGGCTGGACTCTCTAAGCCGGTAGATGCCACACGCCCTCTCGCCAACTCTCCTGGGAGATCGATCATGACAGAGACCCTTAACCGTCGACACTTCTTTAGCCACGCCGCCGCCGGGAGCGCCGCGGTCGGTCTGGGCCTCTCCAATTTAAAAGCGCTGGCCGACTCGTCACCTAACAGCAAGGTGGTCGTCGGGGTTATGGGGTTGAGTCGCGGAGCCGCGTTGGCGACCGGCTTTGCCAGCCAACCGAATGTGGAAGTGAAGTATCTGTGCGACGTCGACTCGACCCGCATCGCCGCGCTGGCCACGCGATTGGAAGCCACGTCTGGCAAGGCTCCGGAAGGCATCACCGACTTCCGTCGCATCCTGGACGACAAGGATGTCGATGCGTTGATCTGTGCCGCACCGAATCACTGGCACGCACCCGCTACAATTTTGGCGTGTGCAGCGGGCAAGCATGTCTACGTTGAAAAGCCTTGCAGCCATAATCCACAGGAGGGCGAGTTGATGGTCGCAGCGGCGCGAAAATACAATCGCGCGGTCCAAATGGGATCACAGCGCCGCAGTGGTCCCGGCTGGCAGGAAGCCGTTCAACGATTGCACGAGGGCGTGATTGGCAAGGTCTATCTATCGCGGAGTTGGTACACCAATGCCCGGGGCTCGATTGGCGTGGGCGCTCCCGCCGATGTGCCCTCGCACCTAGATTACAATCTGTGGCAAGGCCCCGCCCCACGCCGCCCCTACTTGGACAACGTGGTCCACTACAACTGGCACTGGCGTTGGCATTGGGGTAACGGCGAGTTAGGGAACAATGGCATCCACACGTTGGATCTGTGCCGCTGGGGCTTGAACGTCGACTTTCCCACGAAGGTCACGTCGAGCGGCGGTCGTTACCACTGGCAGGATGACCAGGAAACACCCGACACCCAAACCGTCTGTTATGAATTTGGCGACAAAGGCCAGATCGTGTGGGAGGGCCTGAGCTGCAATCGGCATCGAGCCGGGTTCGTCAATTTTTACGGCGACGCGGGAACGATGGAAATCGATAGTAACGGTGCCTACGTCTTGTATGACAAGGGCGATAAGAAGATCGAAGAGAAATCTGCCGCCACCCGCGGCGACGACGAACACATTGCCGATCTGGTCGCCGCCATTCGCAACGACCGACCGTTGGAGCTCAACTCCGAGATCGAAATCGGTCACCGCAGTACGCTGCTGTGTCATCTCGGCAACATCGCCCAACGAACCGCCAGCACATTAAAATGCGATCCCACTAACGGGCACATTCTGGACAACCAAGACGCGATGGCCTTATGGGCTCGCGAGTATGAAGCCGGCTGGGAACCAAAAGTGTAGCTGGCCGTTCCCGGATTCCAAGCGATACCGTTAGGGAACGCTCGTCGGTGTGACGAAGCCCGGGGTGGCGGTGCGGATGCTCCATAACTTGTGTCCGGCCGTAATGTACAGCGTCTGCCGATCCGCGTCTCCGAACGTGCAGTTGGTAATCATGTCCTCGGGCACGGGAATGAACTGCAGCAGGCCTCCCTCGGGCGCAATCACATAAATTCCGGCCTTATGCTGGATCGCCGTTTCGATTGGCAACGCGGGGAAATTGAAACCCGCCGCCGCGTAGATCCGACCCGCCGTATCCAACGCCAGACCATCGGGACCGCGATCGGAGCCCCAATCGAAGAGCAACTTCCGGCTGTCGGGTTGGATCGTTCCATCGGCGTTCAAATCGAAACGCCACAGTTTGCGATTACCACCAAGCCCGCGTGGTCCGTCGTTGACATTGTCCGCTACGAACAGATATTTGTCGTCGGCGGAAACCAAGATGCCGTTCGGCCGGTCGACTTCGTGAGTGATGACGCGTGCGACTTTTCCCACTTCGTCGATACGATAGACCCCTTCAATGGGCTCTCCTTGAGCATCGATTTGCTGCATGTCCGCGCGATCGCCATAGCGTGGGTCCGTGAAATAAATACGGCCTCGTGAATCAATCGCCAGATCGTTCGGCGAGTTGAATCTATGCCCTTGAAAGTCCGCGGCCAGGACCGTGATTGTGCCGTTCAATTCGGTGCGCGTCACGCGACGATTGCCTTCCGGGCCGCCGCCCTCACAGCACAACAAGCGTCCCTCGCAATCGAACAGTAAGCCGTTGGCTCGCCCCGAGGGTGAACGATACACATGCAGTTCGCCGTTGGCGTCGCGTCGCATGATGCGGTTATTGGCGATATCGGTGAAGTACACATTGCCGCTGGGATGCCAGGCCGGACCTTCGGTGAAGGCCACGATGCCCTCGATCTTGAGTTGTGCTTCGGTGGGAACCGGATCGGCAGCGGAGCAGAGTACGGGCAACCCGCAGACCAGCGAGAACAATAGTTGGATTCTCATGGTGGCAATCTCACGGCTAGATAGTCTTAGTGAATTTCGGATGTCCAAGGTGTCACTTGGCTTCGATGCAGTACAAATCCGTGACGGTACGAAGGTAAAGCGTGTTACCCGCGACGGCGGGCGACGCTTGAAAGCCGCCCTCCAATTGGTTATCGGCCAACAATTCGTATTTGTCGGCGGCTCGAATGACCGGCGTGCGTCCGTCTTCGCTGAAGACATAGACTCGATCTTGGGACACGACCGGCGAGGCTCGATACTTGCCACCGACGCGCTGCTGCCAGATGACTCCGGCGGTTTGGGCGTCAAGACATGTCGCCACGCCATCATCGTTAATCATGATGAGCAGATCATTGACGATGATCTGAGAGGGACGTTTCGGCGCACTCTTGCCGAACGACCACGCGACATGTGAGTCGGTGACGTCGCCGCTGCCGCTGGGCCGGACGGCGATCAGCGACGAGGGGCCGTCTCCCGCAGCGATGTAGACCAGCCCATGTGCGAAGAGCGGTCGCGCGGCGGCATTCATCCCGCCGTGACGCACCCGCCACAGCACCTGTCCATCGTCGGGATCGTACGCGATGGTCTCGACGGCACTGGGGCTGACCACCTGCGTCCGTCCCTCGTGCTGGATCACGGTAGCCGTCGAGTAGGCTTTCATCTGATCGCCGTTATCGGTGCCATAGTTGATCTCACGATCGCGTTTCCAAATTGTCTTTCCCGTCATCTTGTCGAAGGCCACAACATACTGCAGATCGTATCCGTCAAAAGCGACGATCAATTTGTCATCTTGCAGGATGGGTGACGAGGCGGGACCGCGGAAGTGATCGCACGGCAGATCACGACGCTCCCACAGTTTCTTGCCGCTTTGGGTATCCAGACAGGCGGTGCCGTAACTGCCAAAGTGAACGTACAGTCGACCCTCTTCGATGACGGGCGTACACGAAGCATAGCTGTTCGTCGGGTGGCAGAAGGAGGGTTCGGCGTTCTCGAACACCAGCAGATCGTGCAAAACCTTCCCGGTGTGACGATCCAAGCCGATCACGAACATTCGCTTTCCATCTTCCGTGGCGGTGGTCAACCAAAGCTGGTCTTCCCAGATCACGGGCGACGACCAGCCTTTGCCATGGATGGGAATTTTCCAGCGGACGTTTTCGGTCTCGCTCCAGGTGAGCGGCAAGTCACCGTCGACGTGTCCATCGCCGGTGGGCCCCCGAAACTGTGGCCAATGATCGGCGGCAACGCCCCAGGGCAGTGACACAAGCAACAGGCAGAACAGCAAACAGCATTGGAAGTAACGCATCTCGGCTTCCTTTATGAGCGGCGGAATTCGTCCTCAACATCGCCGTGCAATCATAACTGGAAAACTGGCGGCGTGCGAGTTCGTAACGAGGCGAGCCATTTTTAGATCCGACCGACATCGCCTATACTGGAACCTCCGGTGCGTTCTCCTCTCCACTCGCTGAGATGCTCATGAACTCGAACGTCACGCGTTGCTTTCCATTCTTTAGCGCGCTCCTGCTCGCCGGATGGACCACGCTGCCGATCCGAGCGGAACCACTCAGCGGGGCGAGGCTTTTCGCGCGGCACGTCCAACCGCTGCTCCAGGCCAAGTGCTGGTCGTGCCATGGCGCGGATCGTCAAGAGCTGCGAGGTGACTTGGACCTGACCAGTCGCGAGGCCATGCTGCGCGGTGGCGAGACGTCGGATCGCGTGCTGGTGCCGGGTGCGGCAATGGACAGCCTGTTGTATGCCGCCGTGACGTGGAGCGATCCGAGTTACGAGATGCCACCCAAGGAGAACGATCGGTTGACTCCGAAGCAGACGGAGTACCTGCGCGACTGGATCAATGCCGGCGCGCCGTGGCCCGGCGATGATGAGTTGGCGGCTCTGATCGCCGACGCGGACCAAGACGGCATTCAGATGACGACGAGCGGAGGGCTGTCCGACGACTGGACGCGGCGACGTTATCGGGCCGAAGATCTATGGGCCTATCAACCGCTCGTCAAGCCAACCGTGCCCGAAGTTCATGGAACCCACTCTATCAATCCAATCGACGCTTTTATCGAACGCCAGTTGGCGGAAGTTCACTTGACTCCCGGCCCGTTGGCTGATCGCCGCACGCTCTTGCGACGTCTGACGTTCGATTTAATCGGGTTGCCACCAACGCCGCAGGAGATCTCGAATTTTGTCGACGATCCGTCAGACGATGAGACCGCGTTGGCGCACGTGGTCGAGCGGTTGTTGGCCAGCCCGCATTACGGCGAGCAGTGGGGACGACATTGGTTGGATGTCGTGCGTTATGCCGATTCCTCGGGCTTCGCGAATGACTACGAGCGGGGAAACGCCTGGCGTTATCGCGATTACGTCATCCGCGCGTTGAACCGCGACAAACCCTACGATCAATTCGTGCGCGAGCAGGTCGCAGGCGATGAGTTGGACCCGGAAAACCCGGAGTTGTTGATCGCCACGGGCTTCTTGCGCATGGGGCCGTGGGAGTTGACCGGGATGGAAGTCGCCAAGGTCGCGCGACAGCGGTTCTTGGACGATGTGACCGACAGCATCGGCCAGGTGCTGCTCTCGCATCCGCTGCAATGTGCCAAATGTCACGATCACAAATTCGATCCGATTCCGACCCGTGACTACTATCGGCTACAGGCCGTTTTCGCGACCACTCAATTGGCCGAGCGACCGGCGGCGTTCTTGCCTGAGGAAAACCAGCAAGGGTTCGACGAACGCAAGTACTTGTTGCAGCGCCAGGCCGCGTTCAACCGGACCCTCGCCCAACTAAATCAGAAATCGATCGACGCGGCGCGACAATGGTACGCCGAACAAGGACAGGACTCGCAAGCCTTCGAACAGCTTGTCGCGGAGAAGGACCAGCAGCGATCCGCGCGGCAGTACGAACAGATTCGCACCAAGTTGCGGCAGCAAGGAGTTCCCGAAGAACAGATACCGCCGCGTCATGCGGGCTTTTCACCGACGGATTACGGTTGGGAGCGCATCGCGCGCAAGGGAATCGAACGGTTGGCATGGGAACTGGAACGCTACGAACCGTTCGCCCTGGCGGTCTACAGCGGGCTGACGCCGAGCCTGCGATCGGTCAATGCACCCCTGCGAGTTCCCGCGGATCATCTGACAAAGGGAGAGCTGGAACGGTCGGCGATCCTCTTCGGTGGCGATCCGTTCTCGCCCACGATCGAAGTGACGCCAGGTGTGCTGAGCGTAGTGTCGACCGATGGTTGGAACTCAAGCGGCAGCGACGATCAACTTGAATCCGAGTTCCACGTTCCGACGACGATCACCGGTCGCCGCCAAGCTCTCGCCCTGTGGCTGACCGATCCGCGAAATCCCTTGACATCGCGTGCGATCGTGAATCGCATTTGGCAGTGGCACTTCGGACAAGCCCTGGCCGGCAATCCCAATAACTTCGGAGCGATGGGGAAGAAGCCGACGCATCCGGAACTGCTTGATTGGCTGGCCGCGACCTTTGTCGAAGACGGCTGGTCGTTCAAAGGCCTGCATCGACGGATCGTGATGTCGCGGACGTATCGTCGTTCGGCGAATTATCCGAATCATGAGGAATTGACACGACTTGATCCGCACGGGACCAGCTATGCCCGCTTTCCCGTTCGGCGACTGACCGCCGAGGAATTGCGCGACAGCATGTTGGCCGTCTCAGGTGAACTGAATCCGCAACTCGGCGGCATTCCCGCCCGGCCGGAGATGAACTCGGAAGCCGCTTTGCAACCACGCATGGTCATGGGGACGTTTGCCTCCGCGTGGCAGCCTTCGCCTTTACCGGAACAGCGGCATCGACGTTCGATCTACGTCCATAAGCTGCGTGGTTTGCCCGATCCGTTCATGGAAGTGTTTAACGAGCCGAGTCCCGAGTTTTCGTGCGAGGAGCGGGAGGCTTCGACGGTCACTCCGCAAGTGTTCAGTCTGTTCAACAGTCAGTTCTCTTACGACCGCTCGTTGGCCTTCGCCGCGCGATTGGTCCGCGAGCAGCAAACCTCCACCGAAATCATCGAACACGCGTTCGCGTTGATCCTGAATCGCACTCCGGATGCGACGGAACTCGCGACCAGTCTGGAACACTGGGAGGCGATGACGTCGCGGCACGAAAAGCTCCAGATTCCCCGGAAGGAATTTCCTCGCGAGATCGTGCGCGAAGCGGTGGAGGAGAACACAGGCGAGAAGTTTCTGTTTACCGAGCCCTTGCCCGTTTATGCTGACTTCGTTCCGGACTTGCACGCGGCCGATGTGGATGCGCGCACGCGAGGATTGGCGGAATTCTGTTTGATCCTGTTCAACACGAACGAGTTTGTCTACGTTTATTGACTGCGGGAAAGGTTCTGGCAAGCCATGATCGAAAGCGCCTCGCGACGTGAGTTCTTGTACGGTTTGGGAGCCAGTCTCGGTAGCGTGGCCTTCAGCAAGTTGCTGGCCGACGAGTCCCCGACTACCACGACATCTGGCCATGTCCCGGCCAAGGCCCAACGCTGCATCTTCCTGATGATGGAAGGAGGGCCAAGTCACATCGACACATTTGACCCCAAGCCAGCGCTCCAGGAACTTCATCTAAAGGAATTTCGTCGCGACGGCGAACAGAAGTCGGCGATGGAAAGTGGCCAGCGTTACTACGTGCAGAGTCCCTTCAAGTTTCGCAAGGCGGGCCAGTGCGGCGCGGATATGGCCGAGAACTGGGAGCACTTGGCAGGCGTAGCGGATGAGCTCTGTTTCTATCGCGGCTGCCAAGTCGATTCGGTGAATCATCCCACGGCCATGTATCAGATAAACACCGGCAATCGCTTCGGTGGCGATCCGGCGGTCGGCGCGTGGGCAACCTATGGCTTGGGCAGCATCAATCAGGACCTGCCCGGCTTTATCGTGTTGCCCGAGGTGGCTTATCCGCAAGGCGGTGCCGCGAACTGGAGCAACGGGTTTCTGCCAACGCAGTACCAAGGCACGGCCCTACGTGCCCAGGGCTCGCCGATACTCGACCTGACACCTCCCGTGGGCATCACACGTGAACACCAACAGGAGAACTTGCGACTCCTCACACGCATGAATCAACGCCATCGCGAACAGCATCCTTGGCACGACGAATTGTCCGCTCGGATGAACAACTATGAGCTGGCCTTCCGCATGCAAATGCAAGTCCCCGGAATCC
>JBGTHH010000609.1:0-5601 GCA_041746275.1 Pirellulaceae bacterium
GTCACATCATGGGTTTATGCGGGATCGCCTTCCTGACCGGTGGGTTGGCACTGTTGTATTACAAAGGTGCTAACGACAGCCAATGGAGTATGTATGCGAGCCTAGGTATCCGCGTGGGCTTGATGTTGGGAGCGATTTGGCTCGCCTTCGATCAGGTCGTGGCGATGGCATCTCGCGTGCCGCCGTGGCTCGCGGCGCTGGTTGGTTTCGGCGGGATGGTCGTTGCCCTTCACCCGAAGTCGATTTTTTATCTCGCTCCGATTCTGGGTGCGATCGCCGTCGTGCAGTTTGTGGGCTGGCTCTTCAAACCGCTGCCCAATCCGAAACGGCGGCAGAGAAAGAATTGAGACGCTCGAAGACGTTCCGCAGTTGTTCGACCCCTTCAGCAGCGAACGGAGGTAAGGCGAAGGTCGCTGCTCCAGCTCGAAACGCACCAGCATCAGATTCAACTTCCAAGTGACACATCGAACGCGGCCGAGCCGCAACCAAACAGTAGAACGGAACTCGTTCCGTTCGAAGATGTGCCGTCCGCGGCAAACGGAACAAGTTCCGCTCTACAACATGTGCGCACGGCGCGCGTAAGTGGCATCGTAAGTATCTAACACAACACCCCACAGTGGCACGTAGCCGCTACGGCACGGCAACAAGCTGGCTCTCGCTTCGCTCGGAGGTGCTCCGTACACCACGCCAACTCGTTGCCGACCTCCGCTCACTTCTCCGCCAGAACTGCGGTCAGCCGGACGCCGAGGTAGTTGAGGCGAAAGCCCGGCGCGATGTTGAGGCGATCCGCCGAGCGGCAGATCCTCGCGCGGTTGCCCCAGGCGCCGCCACGAAGCATGCGGCCGGGGCCTTCGGAAGGGCCGGTCGGATCGTCCCCAGGCGACTTCGCGTAGTAGTCCATTGCAAACCAATCGGCGCACCACTCCCACACGTTGCCGTGCATGTCGTACAGCCCGAAACCATTAGCGCGCAACTGGCCCACCGGATGCGTCGCGCCCCCGGCGTTAAAATCGAGCCAGCCGTATTGCCGCAAAAGCACCTCGCTCTTGCCGCTGTGCCAGTACGTTGTTGTTCCCGCTCGGCAGGCGAATTCCCATTGCGCTTCGGTCGGCAGCTCAAACTTCATTCCCTCCGTAGTAGTCCTATCGTTCAGTTTCGCCAGGAACGGCGTAATGTCGTCCCAACTCACCATCTCTACCGGTTGCGATGGGTCGTCCTTGAACTGCGCCGGGTTGCTCCCCATCAACGACTCCCACTGGGCCTGCGTCACTTCGTGCTTGCCCAGGTAAAACGGCATCGTGATCCGCACCTGATGCTGCGGACCTTCGGTGGGCACGGGGTCGATGGCCCAGGTGCCAGTCAGGGATTGCTCGTCTGCTAGGAACTTGGCCCGTTCTTCGTCGCTGCTGCCCATCAGGAACTCGCCGGGCGGAATCAAGACCATCGCCAGCTTCGCCCCCCCGGGCAGTTCGATCTCCTTCTCGACCGGCAGACCGAGATAATCTGCCCAGGCTTGTTGGTGATGTTTCGCGGCTGCCTCGTCGAACGGGGCAACGGCCAACGGCGGAGCCGGCAGCTTACCATTGATGGTGGCGTCGATCCCGGGATCGTTGGTCTCGACGGGGAACACCCCTTCGTCCGTTTGGACGAAGAACACAATCGCAGCCAGCATTAATACGATCGCGCCACCGGCCGCACATAGTAACCCGACGCGTGAGCGAGGGATGGCCGCGAACCATTTTTCGTAGAGTCTTCCCTGGCTGGCGCTGCGGGCTGTTATGGCGCGCTCGCTGACGCTTCGGGTTACGCCAGGAGCCAGTGGGCTGGTCAGCGAAGACTGCGTTTGCGGATCGGTGCCGACCTGTGCCGACTGCAAGTCCACTGTGGGAGCGAATTCCGCCGTCGCGGAAGTTTGCTGCTGTGCTGTCTTCGTCGCTACGCTCGGCGGGCCGCTCCGCTCCAAGTTAGCCAGAAACGCGCTCAAGCGGCTGTCCTCGCCCGGCGCTGAGGCGAATGACGGCACCGAGGCCGAACGACTCTGACACCGCTCCAAGTCGGCGATCACTTCGCGCATGCTCTGGTAACGATCTTGGGGCTTCTTGGCCACCATGCGAGCAAAGACTTCGTCGAGCTGTGGCGACGCACTGGGGCAGGCGGAGAGTAGCGACGGAATGGGTGACTCGCGATGCGCCAGTAATTTCGCCATCATCGAATCGCCACCGTACACTCCACGTCCGGTCAGCAGATACCAGAGCGTTATTCCCAACGCATAAATATCCGCTCGGGCGTCAGCGTGCTTGGTATCCATTGCCTGCTCCGGAGCCATGTAGTCGATGGTCCCCATGATCTGGCCGGTGCCGGTCAGTTGATCCTGCTCCGCACCAGCCGATTCCAGTCGCGCCAAACCCATATCGAGAATCTTCACCGTGCCGTCGCGATCCAACAACAAGTTCGCCGGTTTGATGTCCCGATGCACCACGCCGCGTGAGTGGGCGTACTCCAGCCCCCGTGCCGCCTGCAGCACGCACGAGACGGCCTGTTCGATCGGCAGCGGCCCTTTCTCGCGGAGGAGCACCGACAAGTCGGTTCCCTCGACGTATTGCATCACGAGAAAATACGTACCACCCGCCTCGTCGGCATCGTAGGCGGTCACGATGTGAGGATGTTCGAGCTTGGCGGCCGCTTTGACTTCACGTTGAAAGCGGGCCAGAGCCTCGGGCGTCTTGGTCACTGCGGGCGACAGTACCTTGAGCGCCACGACACGCTCCATCCGCTTGTGCTCGGCCTTGAGCACCATCCCCATGCCGCCTTGGCCGAGCTTGTCGAGGATCACGTAGTTGCCCAGCGTGAGCGACCGGCCTTTGCCCGCGTAGATCTGCTGGGCCTGATAGGCTGTGAGTTGCTTCTGCTTGACGAGCAGGCGGGCAAGCTGCTCGCCATCCTTCGGTTGTTGCGCGGTGGGCAAGGTGTCAAGCAGCGCCTGCAAATCACCGCCTGACAGTAGGCCGCTGGCGTGAACACGGTCTTGGAATTGCTTAAGTGATAAGGCCATTAAATAACGTCTTCTCGAAACGTACCGCCGCACGAATGACGGGTGATGAGTGCTTCAACACGAGCTTAACGTCGACTTCTCGCGAAAACAACCACTTCTGAGGGTCGTGAAACGGGGCGTTTTCCACGAGGAACATCGCCCCGGTATTCGTGCGGCAGTGTTCTCAAACTGAACTATTAGAAGGGCAGGATCGCCGCCGAATCGATGTTCACGCTTTGTCCGCTGCTTGGACGCTGACGAGCCCCGTTGCGTTCAAGCACTTGAGATACAACGCAACATGTTCGTAACGGATGCTGGTGGGCAATTCCGCGACGACCGCGCGTAATCGTTCACTCGGAGCGAGATCGGCCAAAGGCGTGACGGCGGCAAGCTGCTGTTCGCTGAGGAACCAACTGGGCTCCACAGGCAACCCATCCTCGACCGCTCGGGACAAATGCCCAACGATGGTCGGTTCGTCCAACCGGCGGATGTCCGCACATTCCGTCAGCGTGAATCCATCGGCCAAGAGTCGCCAAGTCCAATAGTGACTGGGCTTCGGACCGGCTGGCGCTTCGATCCGTCGTTGGGGAGCGATGTCGCGAGGCTGCAGAGGTTCGTTGGCCGAGCTGGCTGATTCATTGTGTTGCTCGATGGGCGACGGTGCCTCCAAAGTTGGTTCATTCAAAGGCATCGATTCGACGGCAGCGTGATCGCTCGCGGGCGTTTCCGCGAGCCGATTGGGCGCGGCGTTGGTCGAGCTCACATCGGGGGCTCGGCGGCGTTGATTGAGTTTGATGACGAGTTGCGAGGAGATCGGCAAGTCGTTACAAGCCTGCTGCCCCCGCATCACCTCGCGGCCGCGCGGCGTGATCTGGATCGTCGGGCGATGCCGAGTCAGTTCCGTGGATTCGAGCAGCCGGAGGGACACCAGGGCCTCGAGCAACTCGATGACCTCGGGCTGCGTGAGATCTTTGAGCAGCCCGAAGGTGCTCAAGCGATGGAGTTTCAATTTTTCCACCGCCTTGGCATGCGAACCGCCAAGCATCTTGGCGACCAACAGCTTCCCAATGCGGCCATGGGTGCGCGCGACGCCACTGAGCGCGATCCGTACGGCTTCGAGCACGCCTTCGCCCAGCTCAACGGATGTTTTCTCAATGCCCAAAACTCCAGCGGGAAAGCCGCCCGGGGAGCAGTGGTCACAAGTCCCGCAGCGTGATTGATCCGGGTCGCCAAAGTAATCGAGAATTTCCAGTTGGCGGCAACGTCGTGTGGTGGCATAGGCGATCACGCGTTCGAGCTTGGCGGACTCGGCTTGTTTGCGCACTTCAAGCTCCGCGAAGTCGATGCCCAACTGATCGAAAGGCAGATTGCGTTTTAACACATGAATCGCCCGACCGCGAAAGGGCGGGACGTAGTCGAAATCGGACAGCTTGATCAATTCCCGCAACGCCCGGGCAAATGCCTCGCGATCCAGTTCGGCTTTGGCCGCCAATTGCTGGGGTTGAAAGTAGACCCATTCGAACCGACGATCTCCGACCTCCCGCTCGATTAGCCGCATGACCTTGCGACGCATTTTGGCCTCGCGCGGCAGGAGTTCGACGAGGGTCGGCAAGTCGCTATCCAGTTTGACGGCCGCCATGTTTTGCTGGGAGTTCAGTCGCTCGATGGCACCGCACTTTTCGAGCAACTGCTCGCAAGCTCCGACTCCTTCGGCACCCGTGGCCAAATCCAAGCGTTCCTTCAGCTCTTGTAAGGTGATCTCGATCGGTTCCTCTTGCAACGAGCAGAGGAAGGTGTAGACCTGTCGCACGGTATCGCGAGACGGATAGCGATTGTCGATGAAGAACTCTTGGACATAGCGATCCGAATAACTGAACAGCAATACGCAACGCGCGGGAAGTCCGTCGCGGCCGGCGCGTCCCGCTTCCTGATAGTAGGCTTCCAAGGTACCGGGCATGTTGTAGTGGATGACGAAACGCAACTCGGCCTTGTCGATCCCCATCCCAAAGGCATTGGTCGCCACGATGATGTCGATCTCACCCACCATGAACCGCTCTTGCACCAGAGCGCGTTGCTCGGGCAGCAGTCCCGCGTGGTATAAACCCGCCTTCCGATCCGTGTTCTCGTTGAGAAACTCGACCACCTCCTCGCACTTCTTGCGTGTCGACGCGTAAATGATCCCGGAACCGGCGATTTCGCTCAGCACCTGTAGCAGCGATTCGTTCTTCTCGCGCGCACCGGACGAGGCTACTACTTCAAAACGCAGGTTGGGACGAGCGAACCCGGTGATGAAGACCTGGGATGTTTGAAGCTGCAACTGACGAGTGATATCCTCGCGGACATCGGGAGTCGCTGTGGCCGTCAACGCGATCGTCGGTGGGAAGCCCAAGCGTTCGCGGAACCGTCCGAGCCGCGCGTAATCGGGTCGGAAGTCGTGCCCCCACTCGCTGATACAATGGGCTTCGTCGACGGCCAGCAGATCGATTTTCAGACCCCGCAGCGCGTCGAGAAAGCGGGGATTTCGCAATCGCTCGGGTGCGATATACACCAGGTCGTAGGTGCCGGTGACC
>JBGTHH010000610.1:0-7210 GCA_041746275.1 Pirellulaceae bacterium
TCTGCGTGCTGGACCGACTGATGTTCAAGGACGTGGTGAATCATCATTTGAGTTTTCGCTTGCGATGCGATCAGCAAGACATCGTGTTTACCAACGACTTGGTGTTTCACACGCTGGAGTTGCCCAAGTACACGGTTCCGGGTGATAATGCGTTGCGTGGTCTGCCCGAACTGGAGAAGTGGTTTTGTTTTTTGAAGTCAGCTTCCTGGCGGGACGTTCACGAGTTAGCTCGGTTACTGGGTGACGAAGTTTTTGAGGAAGCCGCGGGAGTATTGCAGATGATTTTTCAATCGCCAGAAGATCGCCAGTTCTACGAAGCTCGCCTGAGGTACCTGCACGACGAGGAAGCTCGGCTGATCGCCGCTCGTGAAGAAGCTCTTAGGGAAGGTCGTGAAGAAGGAGTCGCGAAAGGGACAGTCGTTGGCAAGATTCAAATGTTGCAAGAGATTCTGGGCGATCTCGTTTCCAGCGAATCGGTGTTATTGGAGATGGACCGAGCGGAACTTTCTTTGCTGTTAACGGATTTGCAGGCTAAGCTTCGCTCGCGCGGCAAAGGTGTATGACGACTCCATCAGTGTGACGCGAGGCTCACCGGGCGAGAGCCTTCGCCGCAAGATCGATCGACTGCTTGATCCGGATTCTCGCCGACTGATCGTCAAGGCGATGCGTTGCGAACCTGCTGGACAAGGTTATGGACCGAAGCGGCGATGCGGTCTTCGATATCTCCCGCCCATCGAAAGGCTGGCCGACCATACTCGTAAAGGTTCGAACCACCCTCGTAGCCCCCTTCTTCCCAAACGCGACGCGAAGGGATGTAGGCGATCATGTCGTCGGTGTATCCGCAGACCCAGGTTTCTGCCCCGAACTCTCGTTTGAAACGCAAGGCATAGTCCACCACGGTTTCCGCTCCCATGCCGATGACCAGCATTTCTTGGCCCAATTGCCAGGCGTGAATTGGATAAGGGTAGCTCGAAGGAAACGTCTCACCGGCGACGAGCTTGTCTAACAGGCGAGCCGCCCAGCGGGCGCGTATGGCGTTGCCATCTTGCAGCAGTCCGTTCAACTCCTCGCGCGAAACCACATTCAAGTAGGGCAGGTCGATCAACTCAAACGCCGTGCGGAGACGCGACTGAACGGGCTTCAGCGGTTGCCGCAATGCCTGCTCGACACCGACCGCCAATTCGTGTCCATAGCGATGGCACAACTCGACGCTACGGCGCGGCAGTGGATTTTGATCTCCGCCGCACGTGTTCACGAACATGGCCGTGGCCCCAGGGTGATTTTGCTCCAGTTCAAGTTGCGCGAAGCCGGGATAGTCACCGCACCACGTTAAGAAGCTGAGCGTCGTCGGATGGCAGGCGTAACCGAACAGAATCGCCTCCAATCGGCCATCCGGCCGAGTCACCGTCATCACGGGGACCGTATGATCGACAGGTCCAACCAACGGCGTGCCACTCGCCAACAGGGCCGGCACATCGGCCTCGCGGTTGTTGCGTCGGTTCACGGCAAACGTCGCGCGGCCCTCGCCGATCCGCAATTCAGCCGGAGCTAGTCGTTCCAACGCTTGGCCCACCAGTGCGACAACTTGCGTCACCATCAACGACGTGTATTCGTCGACGAGTGCCACTTGTTCGGCTTCAATTGGATAGTAGTCAACCAAGTCGTCACCCAACCGCGGTCCACAATGATTGTGTGAAAACGTCAGCATGATTTGTTCGCGTTGGAGCCCAAATCGCTGACTTATCTGCTCGAAGGCGCGATCGCTCATGCTTTTGGGAACGCCCTGAAAGTCGCTGGTGATCAGGACGACGCGCTGTCCCATCGCATCTTCCAAGGCTAACGCCTTCATCCACAAGTCGTGCAACTTGCCGTCGGGTGGACGTTTCGATCCGTAACCCGCGAGCCACACGGCCTTCTCGGGAGTGATCACCGATCTCGCGACACCCGCCTTCCAATCGGTGGTCGCGGTTGGTGTCGTTGCTGGCTCTACCGCAGAGATCAACGCCGGGCCCATCATCGCAGTAGCGGCAGCGAACGACGCGCCGGCGGTCGACAGTTGGAGGAATCGTCGTCGTGTGACGTCTGATAACATGTGCTGGTCTCCACCGTGTGGTAGTTTTGTTATCGCTCTAGAACTTCAACGGCTGGCCAATTGTCGTTCCACATACTTGGCGAGCAGATCGGTTTCGATGTTGACTTCGTCGCCGACGGCGAGTTGGCCCAAAGTCGTGACTTGCAGGGTGTGCGGAATCAACGCGATGCTGAATCGGTCGTCCGTGACATCGACCAGCGTCAGACTCACACCATCGACGGCGACTGAGCCTTTACTCGCCATCTGTCGAGTCAGTCGAGGCGGGACTCGGAACCATAAGTTCGACCAGTCCGCGTCGTCGCGTCGTTCGTCCAATTCTCCTACAGCATCAATGTGGCCCGTGACAAGGTGACCGCCAAGCCGATCTCCGACTTGCAATGATCGTTCGAGGTTCACGCGACAGCCCACGTGCAGCCCACCCAAGTTCGTCCGGCTCAACGTTTCCTCACCCGCATCAAATCCGCAGCAATCTCCTTGCACGGTGACAACGGTCAGGCAGCAACCGTTGATGGCGATGCTGTCGCCCAATGCCACACCGCCGACAAACTCGCCGCACCGGAGCGTCAAACGTACTCCCGGGGGCCGCGACTCGATAGCCGTGACCTCGCCCATGGTTTCCACCAGTCCTGTGAACATCGCCTTCTTTCCCTGTTGTAGACACATTCGAGGTGCCGCGGTTGATTTTCGTCGTCCGCAGGCCCACCCAACGTCCGCTGTGCTTATGTGTGTTCTACGACGCCATCTGCGGGCTCGCAATCCAGCCAGCCAGTGGACTGAAGTGGATGTTCCAGCGGGGATAGCCAATTCTCGATGGATCGGGCAAAATGTGCGACTTAGTCTCCGCAAACATCGCTCTTGAGCGTTCCCTTAACTTATCGCCAGAAAGTGAATTGACATGAGTATTATTGGAGCCATTCATGGCCGTCAAATCTTGGATAGCCGCGGCAACCCCACGGTGGAGGTCGAGGTATCGTTAACCGATGGCTCATTCGGGCGGGCCGCTGTGCCTAGCGGTGCCAGCACGGGAGCCCATGAGGCTTGGGAGTTGCGTGACGGCGGCAGCGAGTTCCTAGGCAAGGGCGTGACGAAGGCGATTCACAACATCAATGAAGTGATAGCCGACGAATTGGCGGGCTGGGACGCGCTGGATCAAGCAGCGATCGACCAGCAAATGATTACCTTGGACGGCACGGCGAATAAGAGCAATCTGGGAGCCAACGCGATCCTGGGCGTGTCGCTGGCCGTCGCCAAAGCCGCCGCGCAACACACGGCTCAACCGTTCTATCGCTACCTGGGTGGTGTGGGGGCCAACATCCTTCCCGCACCGATGATGAACATCGTGAATGGCGGACAACATGCCGACAACTCCGTGGATGTCCAGGAGTTCATGGTGATGCCGCTCGGCTTTGACCGTTACAGTGATGCCCTACGCTGCGGCTGCGAGATTTTTCACAACCTCAAAAAGGTACTGCACGGCAAGGGGCTCAACACGGCCGTCGGAGATGAAGGCGGCTTCGCTCCCGACCTGGGCAGCAATCGCGAGGCACTCGATTTGATCATGGTCGCGATCGAGCAGGCTGGGTACAAGCCGGGCGAGCAAGTCCAGATCGCGTTGGATGTCGCCGCGACGGAGTTGTTTGACACGAAGAAGAAGGTGTACACGATCGACGGCAAGGCGATCGATTCGGCTGGCATGGTCGACTTCCTCGCCGATTGGGCCGCGAACTATCCGATTTGTTCGATCGAGGATGGTTGCAGCGAGGACGATTGGGAAGGCTGGAAGCTGCTGACTGACAAGCTCGGTCACAAGCTGCAACTTGTGGGCGACGACCTGTTCGTGACTAACACCGAGCGGCTTCAGCGCGGCATTGATGAAGGGATCGCCAACAGCATCTTGATCAAGGTTAATCAGATTGGGACGTTGACAGAAACGATCTCGGCGATCCATCTGGCTCATCGCCATGGCTACACGAGCGTTTCGAGCCACCGCAGCGGTGAGACGGAAGATTCGACGATCGCCGATCTGGCGGTGGCGTTAGGGACAGGACAGATCAAGACCGGCTCGGCATCGCGTAGCGATCGGATGGCCAAGTACAATCAACTGTTGCGTATCGAAGAGGAATTGGGTGCCGCCGCCATCTACGGAGGTCGACTGTTCCGCAAGCGATAGGTCCGCCGCCAACAACTCGCACACAGGTCTCGATGACAGTGCCCGCTACTTCAGATCGTCCATCGATCACCGAATCGCCGTGGTACTGGGTCTACCTGTTCTGCGCGGCGGGCGCGGTGGCGTTGTTGCTGGCCGGACCCAAGTTCGCCTCGCGCCAGGCCCAGATCGAACGGAACTACGAAGCGCGTCAACGAGCCGCACAGCATGTGGCTGGGCGCGAGTTTGACGACGCGAATGTGGCACCGGTGACCAACGACAGTAGCACGCGCATCACGCTGTGGCCTTTGTACGCCATCTTGGGTGCCGTGCTGTCGATCGCCTGGTTCAAACTGTGGCGTCGCCAGGCGGCGCGGCCTAACGAAAAAACTCCCATCGAGCAAACTCCTGTCGAGCGACGCGCTGAGGGTGAATCATGACTTGGTTGTTGGAAAATCCTCTGCTGGTCTTGGTGTTGGGTGGCATTACGGCGTTGGTCTTCGGAGCTCTGTGGTTGCACAGCGGCCGCAAGCCCGCCTTGATCGCGATGCTGGTCGTAATCGCCGGGGTCGTGAGCGTGCTGATCGCGGGGCGAGTTATCCAATCGGATCGCGCGGCGGTGAGGGCCACAATCCATCGCATCGCTCGCGATGTGGAGCGGAACGATGTCGAGGCGCTGTTGCGACATATCCATTCGAGTGTTCCCGGAGTTCGTGAGCGCGCCGCGTCCGAGATGCCTCGATACAAGTTTGAGGAAGTAAAAGTCAAGCAGAACTTGGAGATCGAAGTCTTTCCTCAGGAGAGCCCGCCGCGAGCGACCGCCGAGTTCAACGTGGTTGTCGTCGCCAGCGACCGATCGGGGTTGATTAACGGTCGCCAAGTCCCGCGTTTTGTCCGCATTACGTTTCTCAAGGAAGAGGACTCGTGGCGACTAGCCGACTACGCACACGACGACCCCCGCGAAGGTTACAAGCGACGCCCGAAGTGACTCACCGCCGCTTTCCCATTTTGACGAAGCCCTTTTGCGATGGCGGTTGTCGCGCGGGGAAAAATACCAAAGCGGTGACAAGTCCCCGCAGCCCATAGAGGGTCTCGCACTCCATAACTTTGGAGTGCGTGCGACTCGTCGCCGCTTTAACTCGTTCCCAGGCTCCCGCCTGAGAACGCACTGCCTTGGAGGCTCCCGCCTCATGCCACGCAACTTACTCCGGATCATTCACGCAGGGTGCGTGAAGTCGGTTTTGTTTAAGTGGTGCGTGGATTGGCGGTAGTAGTGCGGATTGGACAGGCAGGAGCCTGGGGAGCAGTGCATTCCCAGGCGGGAGCCTGGGAACGAGAGAAAGATAAGTCTGCCCGTCCGTGCCCACCGAATTCGCATCTTCTATCCCGTCGATGCGATACCGGAACCTTACGGGCTCGACCACGTCTCCCAACCGATCACCTCGAAGAGTTGACTGTTGTCGGGATCGAGTCCCAATGGGATCTCGCGCAAGAGTCCCGACTCCACAAACTCGCGGCGAATCAGTTCGCGCGTGACATAGTCCGAGTATCCATAGTTCCCGGGGCTGCGATAACGATCCAGCTCGTACCAAAATACGAAAATGTGCGAGATGCGCTGGCGACGCAGCTCGGCCAATCGCTCCTCGGAAGTGCGGCCTTTCATCATGCGTTCAAAGACGCAATCATCGAAGCAGGTGTTGTAAATGACGGGGATTTCGAAATCGAACACTTGTGCTTCACCAACCGACATGACTTGATAGCCAGGCGTGACGTGAGCGTTCAGGTATTTATGGGCGGTATGTATTCGCTCGGCCGAGAACAGGCCGTCCGCGGGTACATCCCGTCGCAAGGTTTCCAGGCTAGTTAAGAAACGATTATCTCCAGGCAGGGGCGAGCTGACGAAGACGAAATTGAACGCCAAACCAAAGATCAAGAATGCGCCCAATCCTCGCCACCAGATCCGCGAAGTCGACCACGTCGCCCCGATACCCGCCAGCAAGGCAACGAAGGGCAGAATCGGCACGAGGAATCGATCGATCCGATGCGTCAACAGAAACCAAGCCGCGAAGTTGAAGCACAACAATCCCAGTAAGACCCAACAGACGGTTCGCTGCCGACGATTCAACAGGGCGAGCGCGGCCAACGGCACGAGCAACGGGCTATGAAATTCCGAACCCCACAGTAACAGAGTCGCGCTGTCGCGAAGTTGTGCCCAATGAAACGAACGTCCCGCGGCATCACGGGGTGGTCCGTGAGCGCGCGTCCATTGGGCATCCTTCTCCGGAGTTCGTGTCGTGCCATCGAACAGTCGGTACAGCAGCGGATAAGTCGGGTTATGGGTCAGCACGAGATTCTTTCCAAACCACAGTCCACAGGCTGCCGTAACCGCCGCGCTATAAATCACCGCGGCACGAAGATGCACTTTGCCCAAGGGCCAACACGCAATGGCTCCGAGTGCCGGCAGGACCACGAATAATACCGCCGGATACTTGCAAGCGACCGCGGCACCTGCCATGAAGCCCGTTAACAGCAAATGCCCTTGTGCGGCACGATCCGCCTGCTCGCGCCGCTGCCAGACCAGAAACGCATACAGCGTGGCGAAGGCATAGAAGGCCGAAGCTCCATCAATCAAACCGGAGGTCGAGACGTGCGTTACCCACGGCGTCGAGATGAAGACCAAGGCCGCGATCGCACCGGCCAAGGGTGAGCCCAACCGGCGACCGCACGCCCAAAGGAGTAGTGCGGTCAACGGTGCATAGGCTCCGATGATCGTTTTGCCCACCAAGGCTCCCCACCACCAGTTTCGCGGACCCGTCATCAGGTTCATGCCGATCACCGCGTGCAACTCCGCTCCCAGCGGCATGTTGCCATACACGTTATGCGGCAAGAAGGTAACGGCCCCTTGCTGATACCACTCCTTCGGCACTTGCATGTGATACTCGCGGGTGTCGAAGTGCCACGGCGGCAAGATG
>JBGTHH010000611.1:0-2738 GCA_041746275.1 Pirellulaceae bacterium
CCAGACACTTCCACCGAAAAAGCAAACGTCGCGATGAGGCGTTTGCGGAACTGCTGCCTTTTCAGTTCACTACTTGCGTGGTCCGCGTAACAAAATACAATACTCAGTTCGAGCACCCCTAGCTCAATTGGATAGAGCATCGGTCTACGGAACCGAAGGTTACTGGTTCGAATCCAGTGGGGTGTACTCTCTTAAAGCGAATCTAGCAAAGACTTTAGCTTAGAAACCTCCTCGGCGGAAAGTTGAGGAGGTTCTTTTTTGTTCCCCCCTCTAATTCACTTTGTGTGCGTGGGGCAGCCAACTTGTCGCTGACTTCCTAGGCCGCTGACGTGCCGCAGGGCAAGAACCGATTCGAGTAAGGCGGAATGGCAGCCAATCCGGTCGTCTTCAATCTGTTCGTCATTCGATCGCGCGACCTTAATCTCGCACGCGCCTTTTATGAGGCACTCGGCGTGGAGTTCACTCAGCATTCGCACGGGTATGGCCCAGTCCACTTGGCGAACGAAGCCGACGGACGCGTCTTTGAAATCTATCCTCTCACCGAGAACGATGTCCCGACCAGTTCCGCGCGGATCGGGTTTTCGGTCTGGTCAGTCGATGAAGCGTATCAAGCTCTTCTCACCGCCGGAGGTCAAGCGGTGACGTCGCCAGGAAATTCAGAGTGGGGTCGTCGCGCGGTGGTTGCCGACCCCGACGGTCATCGCGTGGAACTCACTGCCGATGTGAGGTAGGCGGATCGTCGTCTTGACCCATGCCTTTGTGCCGAGTGTCACCGTGTTGCTCATTCAGGCGACGTCGGTCATTCAGGCGACCGCGCGCGTCCGAGTCCCCGTGTTCGCTTGCCTTTGAAGCGCCCGCGTTCCACAGCCTCAACGCGGGCATGGACGTGTCTCCGACAACAGACCGCCGATAGAACTGGGTATTCCCTGGCTAACCCGGGTAAGTGGAGGATAAGGGACTTGAACCCTTGACCTCTTGCATGCCATGCAAGCGCTCTCCCAACTGAGCTAATCCCCCCTCGTTCTTCAACTCGGTTCGCAGGGTGCGTCGTTCCACTTGATTGCTGTTGCGAAACGACTGGGCCGGAGAACCGGAGGCTGAACAGAAACTATCAACGACCTGGATCAGTGTCAAGGACGGACAGGAACGCTGATCGGTGCGAAATGCTACGCCGCCTTCTTGATGCGGGGATAGGCGTATCCCGTGGCGGCGTCGTTCCAGCGACTGAGCATGACGGCTACCAGATGCCCCCCAAACGCCAGCGACAGTTTCAATGCATGTTGAAACCGGTTCGCGCGACCCACCAAAGGCAGGCAATCAAAATTGCATACGGGGTCGGGGTCAGTGAGATTCAGCGTAGGCGGCGCGAAACCATCGCGCATGGCCATGACCGTGACCGCCAGTTCGACCGCACCCGCCGCGTTGATCATGTGTCCCAAACAGGATTTGGTGGAGCTGACGCAGGTCTTATCGATATCCGCTCCGAACACGGTGCGAATGCCGGCGGCTTCCGCGGCGTCGTTCTGAGTCGTACCGGTCCCATGGGCGTTGATGTAGCCGACTTCCGCGGGACAAAGCCGAGCTTCCTCCAAAGCCAGTTCGATCAGATGCACGAGCGAGTCGCTATCGGCGTCGATAGAGGTCACATGATGGGCTTGAGCCAGCGATTTGCTGGCCGCGATCTGCGCATAGATCCGCGCGCCGCGCCGCAAAGCGTGGCCGAGTCGTTCGACAACAAAGAACGCGGCACCTTCCCCAAACACGAAGCCCTTGCGACTGCGATCGAAGGGGCGACAGGCGCGTTGCGGGTCCTCGTCCGTGGCCAGCACGCGCATTTGATTGAACCCCGCCACGACCAAAGGATCGATCGTTTCACCGCCGCCCGCCAAAGCGATATCACACTGCCCGTCGCGGATCGCCCGCGCCGCGCTCATGACGCTGATCAACGAACTGGCACAGGCCGTCGAGTGGCTGAGCATGGGGCCGAGCAAGCCAAACCGCCGCGCTAACATCGTGCAGGAGGTATCGGGCAGCCACTGCTCCCACCAGGCTTGGTCGTCCGTCTGGCCCGAATCGAGTTGGAATTGCTGATCCATCCACCGCGTGTCGCCCATGTGGCCACTGACCATGCAGCCAAAGCGCCGGGGATTGATTTGCGATAGGTCGACGCCCGAGTCGCGCATCGCTTCATCGCTGGCCCGCTCGCACATCGGCAGGACTTTGAGCCGTCCGTGCAGCGGTTCGCGCAGATTCACCGTAGCGGCGATGATCTGTTCATCGGGAATGCCACGCACGCCGCGAATGAAGTCAAACCGACTCTCGCCGCGACGCACCGCCTCCCACACCGATTCCCGGTCGTCGCCGACGGACGTGAGCATCCCGATTCCGGTGATGACGATCGGCTCACGGAGGATGGAATTGATCGGCATTCTCTGTCTCGGTTTCGATGGCGAAGTCAGCGGATCGAGTTGGGGCACGACGAGTGTCCCAGCCAAGTTGCCCGTTGCGCGTCGTCGACTCACCAATTTTCGGCTCGTCTAAATACGCGAAATCGAAAGCCAACGCTAGTGAAGTTAGGGGCTCTGCCGCGTTCGTTGCTCAGGAATGTCAGGCTGGAAAGCCTGACGTACGCCTAAATCTCCAAAAGCGAGAGACTCGGGCGTGCTAGCTACGATGAACGCTGGACGTCCCAAGATCCTGAGTCGCTACGAGTGCTGGAGGTTGCCGCATGAGATCCG
>JBGTHH010000612.1:0-2968 GCA_041746275.1 Pirellulaceae bacterium
CAAAGCGGCCTTGAAGGGGTCGCAACGCCGGGATCGCATGGCGACCAACCTGCAATTCGGCTACTCGCCGCTTCGGCCGCCGTCGTCGACTGTGCCGTGGATGGGATCGCCCATCGCGCCACCGACCTTGCTGCACACATACAGCCTTACACCCATCCCGGGCGTCATTTACCCGCTCGGTTACGGCGGCTACTAAACTCGACGGCTTCGTTCTACTCGCGAGTTTGCCGGAAGTAGTAGACGCCCTTCTTGTTGGACGAGACGATATCGATCAAGCCATCGCCGTCGACATCGGCCATCTGAAACTGTGTGCCAGGTCCACTATCGCGATCGAATTCGTGACGAATCCAGTGGGGCCGACCGTTCTCGCGTCGCAGTTCGTACCACGAAAAGACGGCGGGCTCATCTCCACCCGGATCCCCCGTGACATGTGCCCACCAGCGTTTTCCCGTGACAAAGTCCGGCAGCCCATCGCCGTTGATATCGGCTAAACAAACGGCGTGGGTCTGGGAAACACTCGAATCGATCTCATGCGTCTTCCACTGACCATCCGGAAGCTGCTCGTGCCACCAGATGCCAAAACCGTGGGGACTACTGCTCAGCACATCGTTGTCGCCGTCCCCATCGAAGTCATAAACGAGCAGATGGGCCGCTTTACCTTCTCCCGCGCGCTCGCCGAACGGTGCCGCATGGAACTTCCACAAGGTCGTTTCGGCGGAGGTGGGTGCTTCCCACCAACCATCCGCACACAAGATATCGTTGCGTCCATCGCCATTGATATCGCCGACACCCAAACCGTGCGAGTAACGCCGTGTTCCAGGCGCGGATTTCACCGAGATCGGAAAGAGCTGCCACGGCTGGTAGGGATCGGCGACCGGTTTGGCATAGGCCATCTGTCGATCGGGCCCGTCGGGCTGGGCGGCGTCGGGGGAGAAGCCAGCGATCAATTCGCGACGGCCGTCTCCGTCCAAATCGAGAAAGTCAGGACTCTCGTTGTTCGTGACCGGGATGCAGAGATGTTTCTTCCAGTCACCCGGCGCGCCCTTGGGATTCTCGAACCACCAAGTCGGTGTCCCGGGAAAGTCGACCACGATCAAATCGGTCCAACCGTCGCCATTCACGTCCTCGGCGAAGTTGCAAAACGAATTGCTGTAGCTGCGCGGGTCGAAATGCAGTGGAGTTCCGATGACCGCATCGCGTCCGGCTGACGGAGGCTGACTTACGATCGTGTGCATCTTCCAATCCGGAGCTTCGTACCACACGAAGCCCGCGGCAATATCCAGCTTGCCATCGTTGTTGAAGTCCCCCACTGCCACGCCTTCGCTACGGAACTTTTCGTCCAGTTGAATTCTCTCGAAACGAATCTTGGGGGGCTCGGCCGATACATTTGCTGAGAAAAGTCCGATGACCGGCAACCACAGCGCACTGCTCCAGATGATGCTCTTCACGTTGGGCAATTCCTTCATCACGAGATCATGAACACGAGATGCCAAGCCAGTACCCGCCGTAGGGCTCGAACCTACGACCTCCGCGGTGTAAACGCGGCGCTCTGGCCAACTGAGCTAGGCGGGCTGATTTTGCTCGATATAGTGGTGGTGCTTAACGTTGCGAACTCGCCACGATGACATCCGTGAAACCTGCGGGACGTGGTCGCCGACAAGTGGGAAGCGTTCCTAACGCACGAAGCCATGGTACTTGTGCGTGCGGCGTGATGTCAATCCAAGGAGATGCACTTGCTCGATGCCGTGATACCTCTGGTTCTCGCCGTCCACTTGATGTGTGTGAACGTCGCCGCATCCGGACCGCTGATTTGCATTTGGTTAGATTGGCGGGGCGGGGGGGGCGACGAAACGGCATATCGCGCGGCCCGTTATCTGTCCTTCAAATCACTCGTGTTGTTCTTTGCGGGAGGCCTGCTGGGACTGGTCGTCGCCGCGCTGCTGTGGAATGAGGCGTACCACAACCTGATGCATGCGTTTGCTTACAAGATCAGGTGGGGGGCGTGGGAGTTGGTGTTCTCGGCCGTGCTGATGTCGCTCCATGCGTTGCTCGTCGCGCGGGGCCCAGCCCGCAGCCTGGGAGCTCGACTGGCACGAGCGACGATCGCGTTGTTAACGGCGACCAACTTGCTCTATCACTTCCCCAGCCTGTTTATTGTCATCTCCGAAGTCTCGGCCGGCTATCTCGATCAGCCGCGGCAGGTGGATGCCTCGCTTTTTCGCCGCCTGATGACCGAAGGCTCGGTCGTCACTCGCACGGTCCACTTTTGGCTCGCCTCCATTGCCGTCACGGGTGTGACGTTGATCGAGTTTGGGCGGTGGTTGTTGCACAAGGAGAGCGACCGTGAGGTGGGAGAACGCGTGGCCGGTTGGGGGGCTTGGATCGCGCTCGTTCCAACTTGCCTGCAGATTCTGGTCGGCCTGTGGGTACTCAGCTCCCTGCCGCCGCTCATGAAACAGCGATTGTTAGGAGGTGACTGGCTTGTGACCAGCCTCTTAGGGCTCTCCGTCGTGAGTGCCTTCTGGCTGATGCATCAATTGGCGGCTGTGGCCCTAGGGGAGCGAAGCCCGCGAGCACTACGCATGTCCATCGGACTCATGTGGATCGTCGTGATCTTGATGACGTACACCTCCCGGCTCGCGCTCGGCAACCCACCGGAGAGATCGAATCCCTCAACTACCTTGGAGTTCAACGATGACGTTAGAAACCATTTCGCTGCGGGATGATGCGCAGGGATCACGAGCCAGCATCCTGGCGGGATTAGGGTTTAATTGCTACGAGTTCGTGGCTGCCGTGGACGGTCGCGAAGTCGACGTGATTTGGTCGGACCCGAATTTTGCACTGGGATCTGAGCGCCCGTCGGGAAGTGGGATACCGCTGCTCTTTCCCTTTCCCGGACGCTTGCGTGGCCAAACGCTTCGCTGGCAAGGACGAGAGTACCAATTGTCGGAAGGAGATGGACGCGGTA
>JBGTHH010000613.1:0-7923 GCA_041746275.1 Pirellulaceae bacterium
TGACGAAGGCAGCACCGATGGAGATGATGCCGAAGAGCGCGGTGCGGCGAATCAGGTTCTCGATATTGAACTCCGTCAGGAAGCGATCCGAAAGCAAAGCGGTCGCTACGCAGATGAAGACCAACAATCCCAAGATACCCAGAATCTTTTTCATGACCGTTCATTCACCTTGTGCTGCGGCGAGAGATCGTCCCGTCGCCAATTGCATGACCGCTTCCTCGGACATTTGATCGCCGGCGAGTTCCCCCGTGACCCGTCCTTCGTGGAAGACGATCACGCGATCCGACATGCTCAAAACTTCTTCCATCTCGCTCGACACAAACAGGATGGCGACGCCTCGCTCGGCCAATTCCTCCATCAGGCGATAGATTTCCTGTTTGGCTCCGATATCAACGCCCCGCGTCGGCTCGTCCAGCAGTAACACGCGAGGCTCCATCGCCAGCCACTTGGCCAAGACAACCTTCTGCTGATTGCCTCCCGATAGATACCGCACCTGCTGCCGATCGTTGGTCGATTTGATCTTCAGCTCGCGTGTCATCCGCTGAGCATCGTGGCGTTCGCGAGTTCGATTGAGAAACCCACCGCGTCGCTGATGACGCTTCAGCCCCGGCAGGCCGATGTTCCCGCGAATGCCCATTTCGAGGATGACTCCTTGTTGTTTGCGGTCTTCGGGAACTAGCGCCATGCCCGCCGCGATGGCGTCACGACAACTACGCAAGGTCAGCTCTTGTCCCGCCACGCGAATTGTGCCGCCCAGCCGCACATCAATGCCAAACAGGGCTCGCAGCATCTCGGTCCGCCCTGCCCCGACCAATCCGGCCACGCCGACCATCTCGCCAGCGCCGACATGAAACGTCGCCGCATGACGCGGCCAGGCCCGAGTCCGCAACTCCTCGACTTCCAAGACCGGTTCGCCAATCCGGTGAGGGCGACGAGCATAGAACTGCGAGATGTCTCGTCCGACCATCAGTTGCACCAAACGATCGTGATCGATTTCCTCACGCCGCAGATTGCCGGCATTCTGACCGTCGCGAAGGACAGTCACGCGATCCGCGAGTTCCTTGATCTCGCCCAAGCGATGCGAGATATAGATGACGGTGACACCTTGCGAACGTAGGTTGCGGATGACTTGAAAGAGGCGTGCGGATTCGTGCTGTGACAAGCTCGACGTCGGTTCATCCATGATCAAGATGCGTGCCTGCACCGAGAGTGCCTTGGCGATTTCAACCAACTGTTGTTGACCGATCGTGAGGCTGCTGACCAGTGTCGAGGGCGAAACGTCGAGCGCGACCATGCGCAGGTACTGTTGCGACTGGCGACGAATGCGAGCCGAGTCGATCAGCCCCAGCCGCGTCGGCTCGCGGCCCAGAAAGATGTTGGCCCCGACATCGAGATTGTCCGCGAGGTTCAACTCCTGATGGATTAGCGCGATGCCGAGCTTCAGCGCGTGATGCACGGAGTGGATGCTCACCGACTCGCCCGAGAGACGAATATCACCCGCATCGGGACGCTGCACGCCCGCCAGGATCTTCATCAACGTGCTCTTGCCCGCGCCGTTTTCGCCGATGATCGCGTGGATCTCGCCGGGCGCAATCGACAGGCTGACGTCACGCAGTGCGGAGACTCCGGCGAACCGCTTGGTCACCTGTCGCACTTCGAGCAGCGGCGGATCGTCTTGCACGTTGCCTTCAGTGAGTTAACGCTCACCGCTCGCCAGGAAAGGGATTCATTGCTTGCCCACTTTCTTCTTCAAATCCGCCCAGAACTCGTCGACGTTATCTTGGCGAATCTGCCGCGCGGGAAAATTGACGAAGCCATCCGATGGCACACCGAGCGCTTCGAGGCTCTGTCCGCGGGCAAGTCCAGCGAGCAATCGGACCGACTGCCTCCCATATTCATAAGGATTCTGCGCGACGGTCCCGTAGATCGTGCCATCTTTAATGCCCTGCAATGTCTCGTCCTCTTCATCAAAGGCGATTACCTTGATTTGGCCGAGTTTGCCGCCTTGTTTCAACGCTTCCAATATCAACGACGGATTGTAGGCAAACAGACCGACCATGCCGGCTAGATCCGGATGCCGCGACATGGCGTCTTCGGCATTGGCTTTCCCCGCAGAGCGATCGAATTGATCGGTATAGGTGCCGACGATGTGCCACTTGCCCTCCTTGATCTCGGCGTCGGGAGGATCGAATCGCGAGCTGTCCTCGCTGCGTCCCAAGATCTGATCGATGACGCCTTGCCTACGCCTTCGAGCGTTGTCTTGCTCCAATCGGCCAATGAAAATCGCAAGCTTACCGCCGTCTGGCATGGCTTCCTGGATCAGCTTTCCGCACATCCGCCCGGCCGTGTAGTTGTCCGTGCCAATGTAGCACAGGCGTTCCGAGTCAGGAGCATCCGAATCATGCGTAATTAACTTGGCGTGCTTCGCGGCCTTGTTCAGGATGTCGGTCTGGTTCTCGGGATCGATGGGGCTGACCGCAATGCCGTCCACGCCCTTGGTCAACAGATCCTCGATGATTCGCTTCTGATCGCTGATCCCTTCGGCGGGCATGTGGACTTGCACATTGGCGTCGAATTCCACTCCGGCGTGTTTGACTCCCGCTTCGGCAATCACCCAGAACGACGCCACGCCGTTGGTGACATACGCGACGCGCGGCTGTCCCTTGACACTTGAAGTTCCCGCCGCGGTGGTGTTGCTACCGCTGCCAGGCTGGCTCACACTGCGAGACTTGGTGCAGCCGATTAACACTAAACCGAGTGTGACAAGCAACGTAAGACGCGCGAGGGTGTTCATGACCGAACCTCCGAAATGATCTGAGAAGCTTCGGATTTTAGTTGGGTCGACAAGGCCGAACAAGTGCCTGCCGTGCGGATGCGATGATGGAAAAACGGACGGTGGCGATCGATAAGCTAGTTCTTTGGGTATCGCGGACGATATACTGGCACCCAAGATTCTGGCGATCGTAAATCCCCCCGCCGCTCTCATATTGACCTCCCGCAATTGGAGAACGACCTGATGACATGCGTTCCTGTCGGCCGCACCACGCTCTTTGCTATTCTGATCGCCGCGGGAACGGCCAGCACGTCAGCCGACGAGAGGACGTTGGACACGTTTCGCCGCTTGCAACTGACCGACGTGTACTACTCGGAGGGAGTCCGCGTCGGCGATATCGATCGCGATGGCCAACCTGATGTCGTGCATGGCCCCTATTGGTTCCAAGGACCCGACTTTGAAACCAAACGCGAGATCTATCCGCCCAAGGCTCAGCCGCGGCAAGCCTATGCGGACAATTTCTTCTCTTGGATTCACGACTTCAACGGGGATGGTTGGAACGACATCTTGGTCGTCGGATTTCCGGGAACACCCGCCTATGTCTATGAGAATCCGCAAGCCAAAGGGTTGTCGGCGGAAGGGGCGGCCGGCCATTGGACCAAACATCAAGTGTTCGATTGGGTCTCGAATGAGTCGCCCCACTTCACACAGTTGGTGGGCGATGCGCGACCCGAGTTGATCTGCACGCGCGACGGCTACTTCGGTTACGCGACGATCGATTGGGATCGGCCGTTTGAAAGTTGGCAGTTCCACAAGATCTCGGCCCAAGTCGCGCCCACACGTTTTGGACATGGTCTCGGTGTCGGTGATATCAACGGAGACAATCGCCTCGATCTCATCACCAAAGACGGTTGGTTCGAACAGCCCGCGTCCTTGGACAACGATCCGCTCTGGACGTTTCATGCCGTACCGTTCGCTCCGGCGGGCGGTGCCGAGATGTACGTCTACGACGTGGACGGCGATGGCGACAACGATGTCATCACCAGCCTGAACGCGCACAACTACGGTTTGGCCTGGTACGAGCAGGTGCGGGAAGGCGATCAGATCACCTTCCGCCAGCATCTGATCATGGGCGACAAACCGACCGACAATCCGTATGGACTTGTCTTCACCGAGTTGCACACACTGACGCTGGCTGATATCGACGGCGATGGGTTGCTGGATATCGTCACCGGCAAAACCTATTGGTCGCACCACACGCAAAGTCCGCTGTGGGACGCCGGGGCGGTCGTCTATTGGTTCAAGCTGGTGCGGGGCGAGCGCGGTGTCGAATGGATTCCGTATCTCGCCGATGGTGAGGCCGGTGTGGGACGACAAGTGATCGTTGCCGATGTGAATGGCGACCAGCTTCCCGATATTGTGACCGGCGGCATGAAAGGTTGCCACGTCCTATTTCACAAACGCGAGCAAGTCGATGAAGCCACTTGGCGGGCCGCCCAGCCGCAACTCACCAAAACCATGGCTGCGGGACTTTCACCGGAGGAGGCCGCCGCGCACATGACCGTACCCGCTGGCTTTCGCGTGCAATTGGCGGCGGGCGAACCTCACGTCCACCAACCGATCGCCTTCGCATTCGATCACCGTGGCCGAGTCTGGTTGGCCGAGGCCCATACTTATCCGCGCCGAGCTCCCGAAGGGGAAGGCCAAGACAAGATCATCATCCTCGAAGACACCAACGGCGACGGCACCTTCGATTCCCGCAAGGTGTTCATCGATGGTTTGAATTTGGTGAGCGGGTTGGAAGTGGGCTTCGGCGGCGTTTGGGTCGGAGCGGCACCTTACCTGCTCTTCATTCCAGATCACGATGGAGACGATCGACCCGATGGCGAACCTCAAATCCTGCTCGACGGCTTTGGTTACCAGGATACGCACGAGACGTTGAATGCGTTTACTTGGGGCCCCGACGGTTGGCTATACGGCTGCCACGGAGTCTTCACGCATTCCAAGGTCGGCCGGCCTGGAACTCCCGACGCCGAACGGACTCCGCTGAACGCTGGCGTCTGGCGTTACCATCCGACGCGTCACGAGTTCGAGGTGTTTGCCTGGGGCACCAGTAATCCCTGGGGCGTGGATTTCAATGACGATGGACAAGCCTTCATCACCGCGTGCGTCATTCCACACTTGTACCATGTGATCCAAGGGGCGCGCTATCAACGTCAGGCCGGTGGGCATTTCAATCCATACGACTACGACGATATCAAGACGATCGCCGACCACGCGCACTATGCGGGCAGCATTCGCGATCATGCTTGGTGGGGACACGAACCTACGGCGATTCCCACGAACACTTCTCAGGCGGGTGGTGGTCACGCCCATGCGGGAGCCATGATTTATCTTGGCGATAATTGGCCAGCCCAGTATCGAAATCAACTCTTCTTCGCCAACATTCACGGCAATCGCGTGAACAACGATGTGCTCGAACGACACGGCTCGGGCTACGTCGGCCACCATGGGCCGGATTTGTTAATGGCCAACGATCACTGGTTCCGCGGTATCAATTTGAAGTACGGTCCCGATGGCTCGGTCTACTTGATCGATTGGTACGACCCCAACGCCTGCCATCGGACGAACCCCGAGATCTGGGATCGTACGAATGGACGGATTTATAAGATCAGCTACGGTCAACCCGAGACGAAGCGTAGCGATCTCAGTCAGCTTACCGACAGTGAGCTCGTCGCGCTGCATCTGTCCGAGAACGAGTGGCATGTGCGGATGGCTCGGCGAGTGCTGCAAGAGCGAGCCGCGCGCGGATCACGTAAGTCGTCCAATGCCGTGGGAACCGCATCCGCCGCAAATCAACTACGCACTTTGTTGACGACATCGGACAATCCACAACGGCAACTACGAGCGTTATGGACCCTGCATGTGATCGGAGCCACTGAAGAGGCCGATCTGCTCGAGTTGCTCGACAGCCCGCACGAATACCTGCGCGGCTGGGCCATCCAATTGGCACTCGAAGATCAGACGGTTTCGCCGAGGTTTTTAACGCGGCTAGCCCAGTTGGCGGCGAAAGATTCCTCGCCTGTGGTGCGGTTGTATCTCGCTTCGGCCATGCAGCGATTGGAACTTGCGCAGCGTTGGTCGATTGCCGCGGCGCTGCTCGCGCATGGTGATGATGGCGACGACCACAATTTGCCGCTGATGTATTGGTACGGCATCGAACCACTCGTGGCGGCCGATCCGGTACGCGCGATGAAGCTGGCGAAAGCCTGTGAGGTTCCGCTGGTGAAGCGATTGATCATGCGCCGCGGGGCTGCGGAGGATCGCTTGCTCGACCAGGTCGTGACCGCGCTCACCTCCAGCACCGAACCGGACACGCAAGCGATGATCTTGGAAGAGATGCTGCGAGCCTTTGAAGGTCGCGTCAACATCCCGATGCCGTCCGCATGGTCGCCCGCCTACGACAAATTACTGACGAGTGGCAGCGAGTCGATTCGGCAGCGAGCCGATCAAGTCGCGGTCGTGCTGGGGGATCAACGCATCTTTCCGCGGATGCGTGCTCTGTTGGTGGATTCGTCAGCCGATTTGAAGAGGCGAACCCAAGCCCTGGATATTCTGATGCGCGGACGCGACAAGGAGGCGGCTGGTAGCTTGCAAGCGGTTCTGACTGAGCCGGCATTGCGCGGTGTGGCGATTCGCGCGTTGGCAGGCTATGACGACCCTCGGACTCCCGAGTCGCTGCTGGTCCACTATCCCAAATGGAACGAGACCGAGAAGCGAGACGCCATCGCCACGCTCGTCTCGCGGCCGCGTTTCGCGACCGAGTTGCTGACAGCACTCGAATCGGGCCGCGTCCCGCGCACAGACGTCCATGCCTACCATATCCGTGAATTACTGCGTTTGGATAACGCGGCGTTGAGCAGTCGCATTCGCGACGTCTGGGGCGAGATTCGGGAAACCGATAAGGATAAACTGGAAGTGATCGCGCGCTGGAAGAACGATCTTTCCGCTGCGGTGCTCGCCAAGGCCGACCTGAACAACGGCCGACTCTTGTTCAACAAATCGTGTGCCTCGTGCCATACGTTGTTTGGCGAGGGCGGCAAGGTGGGTCCCGACATCACAGGCTCGAACCGCGCGAACTTGGACTACCTGCTGTCCAACGTGATCGATCCGAGTGCGGTGTTGGGCAAGGATTATCGCATGACGATCCTGGCAACGGTGGACGGACGCGTGGTTTCCGGATTGATTCAGAAGGAGACCGATAGCGCGGTGACGCTGCGCACTATCAACGATACCGTCGTGGTGGCCAAGGCCGATATTGAGGAGCGACAACTCTCCCTGCAATCGCTCATGCCCGAACGCTTGCTCGACGCGCTAACGCCGGAGGAAGTTCGCGATTTGGTGGCTTACCTCGGCAGTCCCACGCAGGTCGCCTTGCGAGGTCCCCGCGCGCCCCTGGACCCGAAGACGAATCGAGTTCCCGGTGCTCTCGAAGGCGAATCGCTGAAGATCATTGGCAAAACCGCCGGCAGCGCCCGAAGCCAGCCGATGGGTGGCTTTACGAAAGACCGCTGGAGCGGCTCGGATCATCTCTGGTGGACGGGAGCCAAGCCCGGTGATCGACTCGACGTGGAACTCCCCGTGGCTCAAGCCGGACAATACGCGATCGAGATCGTTTTAACGCGCGCTCGCGATTATGGGATTGTGCAGCTCACGCTCAACGATCGCCCGTTGAGTCCGCCCGTGGACTGTTATAACGCGCCGGATGTCGTCACGACGGGCGTATTGACCTTGGCGACCGTCGAGTTAACCGCGGGAAATCACAAGCTCGGCATGCAAATTGTCGGAGCCCACCCCGATGCCGCGCCAGGCTTTATGGTCGGCTTGGACTACGTGCGCCTGGTCCCGGCCAGCGCGGCTCAATAGACGATGAAGCGACGCATAGCAACGGTCACGAAACAACTTCCTCAAATCCAAAGTAGCCCTCACGCTCCGTCGTGATGATCGCCAAAGATAGGGGTCGGAAAGGCTCAGTGATCTGAGCCTCCCCGCCCTCCGAACCGTACGGGCGGTTTTCCCGCATACGGCTCTCCGGTCAGTAGGTTCCTATGGATCGGACGAAACGAATATGGGCGTCATTCAGGCTCTTG
>JBGTHH010000614.1:0-4495 GCA_041746275.1 Pirellulaceae bacterium
GCGAGCAGCACCGACGCGCCGGCCACGGCCGGTTGGTTCAACTCAAAGTCGGGGTTCTCCGATCCATCCTCATGGAAACGCCAATCGAAAAACAGGAACTGGCCAAAGCCCGTGCGCTCGATGCGTTTGAGGAATTGCTTAGGAATGATTTGGTCCGTATCGACCGCCGCGCGATCCATGGCGGCGACCAGACCAGTGTGCTGCTTGAAGGCTTGCATGTGCGTGTTCCGTTGGCGTGATGCGTAAAGCGGATGAATTCAGAGATGAATGGTTACTTGTGATAAGACCACTCGCGGACATCGACAAAGTGTCCGGCGATCGCGGCGGCGGCGGCCATGGCGGGCGAGACCAGATGCGTGCGTCCCCCTTTGCCTTGCCTGCCTTCAAAGTTGCGGTTGCTGGTCGAGGCACATCGCTCACCGGGCGAGAGCTTGTCGGGGTTCATGGCCAGACACATGCTGCAACCCGCCTCGCGCCATTCAAAGCCCGCCTCGATAAAGATCTTGTCGAGCCCTTCGGTTTCGGCTTGAACTTTGACTTGACCGCTGCCAGGTACGACCATTGCATGGACGTGGTTCGACACCTTGTGACCGCGCACCACATCGGCCGCGGCGCGCAAATCCTCGATCCGCGAATTGGTACACGAGCCTATAAAGACCCGGTCGAGCGAGATCTTGGTGAACGGCGTGCCGGGCTTCAAGTCCATGTACTCCAGCGCGCGGGCCGCAGTCTTCTGATCGGTCTCGTCGCCGAGCGTTGTGGGATCGGGAATGGCCGCCGTGACCGGAATGACTTGTCCCGGATTCGTGCCCCAGGTGATTTGTGGAGCGATGTCGGCGGCTTGGAACACCAACGTTTTGTCGTACCGCGCGCCGGCGTCCGTGGGGAGCTTCTGCCAGCGAGCAACGGCCGCATCAAAGTCCTTCGGAACGAACTCGCGTCCGCGGAGGTAGTCGTAGGTCTTTTGATCGGGAGCGATCATCCCGGCGCGGGCTCCGGCTTCGATCGACATATTACAGACCGTCATCCGCTCTTCCACGCTCAAGGCTTGAATCGCGCTGCCCGTATACTCGATGACATACCCCGTGCCCCCGTCTGTGGTGATCTGTCCGATCAAGTACAGGATGATGTCCTTGGCGGTGACGCCAGGACCAAGCTGTCCCTCGACTCGCAATTCCAACGTCCGGGGCTTGCTTTGTAATAGGGTTTGCGTGGCAAGCACGTGCTCGACTTCGCTGGTGCCGATCCCAAACGCCAATGCCCCGAAGGCTCCGTGGGTAGCGGTGTGGCTGTCACCGCAGACGATCGTCATGCCGGGTTGGGTGTACCCCAATTCCGGTCCGATGACGTGAACGATACCCTGTTTAGCGTCATGCAGGTCGTAGAGCTTGATGCCGAACTCCCGACAATTCTCCCGCAGCGTATCGACTTGCTTCTTGGAGATGAGGTCGGTGATGGGCAAGGACCGGTCGGTCGTGGGAATGTTGTGGTCCGGAGTGGCGATCGTCCGCTCGGGACGGCGGACGCGGCGTCCCTCCAAACGCAGCCCCTCGAACGCCTGAGCACTGGTCACTTCGTGGACTAACTGCAGGTCGACGTAGATGATGGCCTGCTTTTCCGCCTCCGCATGGACCACATGGGCATCCCAAATCTTCTCAAACATCGTCCGCGGTGTGGCTGTCGTCATCCGGCTATCTTTCTACAAACGCAGGGTCAGGGTGATGGGGGGAAGACACATTCTAGTCGACAAAGTCGCTGCTGGGGAGGTTCGCTCGCGACCGCCGGGGATTGTCGGGGATTAAGAAAGTAGATGGGAAATCGGGTCCCATGATTAGGACGTCGACAAAGGGGGGTTATTTCACTCTCATCTCTCCACGGAGCAGTCTCATGACCAAGTCCCCATCTTCTTCTCTGCCCGGTATTGAATGCCGAACAACCCACGGAAGCCGCACTGGGGTGAGCCCATGGGGACGAGTGAGCCCATGGACACCGCCAGCTATCTCAGTCGTTCATCGTTCCCGTTCATCCCCTGCGGCAGTGAATCTCGGTCAGCAGCAACTTCAAATAGAACGAGGCCACGTGCTGGATCGTATCGACGCGGAACCATTGCCGAGTCAGTTTGAAGCGAATGCCACCGATGGCTCGCTCGGGGTTCGCCGCCGAATACATGGACTCCGGCGTGTTGCATAGTCGAAAGGTTGCCGCCGCGACTTTGACACACGCCTCGCGGTAACGCTTGCTCCGCTGCCGATCACCAACCGTGAGGGCCAGTTGATACGCGGCCAGCAGCCCTTCGGCACGGGCTCCGTCCGGATAAGGATGATCGCCGTAATGGTAGTAGAACGAGCCCACGTAATCGGGATACAACGCGTTCGCTTCCGTGTACATCAAGCGTACCATCTGATCGGCGTCGTCGAAGACGAATTGCTGGTATTCATCTCGGCGGAACTCGGCGACACTCCACAGATCGGTGAGCCCCATCATCAGCCACGAGTCGGCGGGGAGCGATTTGTAGTGCGGTGCGTGAAGCCGTGGGCGATCGCGCAGCAAAAACCGTAAAGCGAGATGCATCTTGGCATAGATCTCGTGGCGTTCATCAGCCGATCGGCAGACGTGCTGGCAGTACTGCGACAAGCCGAGAATCGCTTCACCCGGATAGTAGAACGAGAAGTACCGCTGATTGTCTTCCCAACCCACGGGCTGCCCCAGATAGATATGGTAGTAGCGGAATTCGCCCTGTTGGTTGATTTCGCTGACCAGATGCAGGGCCAAACGTTGTGCCGCATCCGCGTAGCGATCGTCGTGGAATAATCGCTGGTACAAGGCCAGCGAGTACAAGCTAACACCACTCCCTCCCAGCTTCGCTTTCTGGTTGTACAAAGCATAAGCGGCCGGCCTGTCATCCGAAGTCTGGTAATCGACAAGTTGCCTCACCAGGAAGTCGTTCGCTTGTTCGATCACGCGTCGCCGCTGGTCGGAAACATGGAGCGGAAGTCCGGCCCCACGATGCTGCTTTCCCTCGGAGACATGATCAGCCGAGCAGCTCGTTCGCCCACCTTGTGCCTGCCGCAACTGTTCCTCCAGCAACAGCGTGATCACTCCACCACCGTGTCGCAGCAAGTTGTAGTACGGATCGGTCTTCCAATTTCGAGTGGGATGCTCGTGATCGCGACCGGTGTCTGTCGCCGCATCGTAGTAGTACATGAAGCGCCCATCGGCTCGCAAATTGTCGGCGATCCACTTCGCGCCCGCGCTGGCCGCTCGACCAAGCGACGCCTCGTTCACGTCCGGCACAGGCGGCAAACCGCGATACAACGGCAGCCAACTGCCCGGTTCCGTACCGCTAACGAAGCTCAGCGAGCGGAACCGGGAATAAGTCAATTGATCGATGGGAACGCCTGGAAACAGCCTCTGGATGTGACGTCTCAATTGCCCGATCCCCAGAATCGAATGGACGAAAGCGTCGCCCGGCAAGAAGTAACGTCGCTTTGCTTCTGTCACGATGCGCAAGCCATCGACACCCATTTCGAATCTTGTTAGCTTCCGCGGCGTGTCTTCCGACCACGTCGAAATGACTTGCACCTGCCAAGGCGGAGCCGCGTCGATGCCGTTGAAGACTTGTTGCTCGTTGATCAAGTTGCCGTCCGGTAGCACCGCATCGGACAATTCGGACAACGCGACGGGGTCCGGTTCGTCCATAATCAGATCCACCTGCATCCGACAGCGGTTCGCGTCGCGAATGGTGAACTCGTCAAACCGGTCATGCCTCATGACTTGATTGATCGCGGCTCGAACATTCTCGAAAGCCGTCGCCTGCATGACTCGCACGACCAGGATGCGCGGCGTTGCCGGTTGATACAACGCCACCGCGCACCCCCACAGCGATTTCGGCAAGTCCGACGCCTGGAACAGGGAAGCCACGCAGCCTTCCGCGCGGATTGGCTCGCGACGGACTAGCGCATCGCGCAAGGCGTCGAACAATTGGACGGTTGAAAGGCTGAGCGGATTCGACGTGAGCGGCATTCGCGTAACATTCCCCGGCACAAAGAACCGCGAGTTAGAGTCCCATCCACTGGCCGAGTTGGCGATAGTGGCTATCTGTGGGGAACACGGCGAGCCCGCAGATCATGATCGGTTGGAAGAGGTGGACGCGAAACAGCACTTGGAGCGTCGTGTGAAGACCGATCGCAAGCACGCAGCCGAAGACCACGGTTTGTTGAAACAACAGCAGCGGAGCAATGAGCAACTCGACGTTCAGCGCGCCGTAGGTCAGCGTGCGATAGACGATGCGTCGATCCCAAAATTCAGACGGACGAAAACGACTGAACATCGCCATGTTCGCAAACCCATAGAGCGCTTCGCCCCGCAGCCAGATCGGCTGCTGAAGTTTATACATCGCTGTGTTCCAATAGATCGCCAACATCAAGACCTGAGCGAGAACCATACTTGGTGGGATCGTCCCTGGCGAGAAGTCCAGCAAGAACGCCAATGCCAG
>JBGTHH010000615.1:0-13807 GCA_041746275.1 Pirellulaceae bacterium
ACGGATTTCGGGCGTTGCTGGATGTGGACGACGACGCGTTCACCCCGTTTGATGCTGACCGTATTGCGCGAGACCATCAACTCGTCGCCCTTGCCCTTAAGTTCCAGTTCATAGTCTCCGGAACGAACGGTGACCGTGTGATCTCCCTTTTCGACTTCAAGTTGCCGAACCGTGGTTCCGCTTCTGCGGACCAGCACCTGCACGTCTTCTTCCGCACGGACGATCAATTCGCCGTTATCCGTTGCAATGCGAATGATGATTCCCGCCGCCAAGGCGAACAGAATCAGCAGCATCAGCAAGCCGACGAACTTTCGGCTCGATGCGCCATGAGCCGCCTGCGGATCTTTCATTGACGGAGCTGGAGTTAGCGGAAACTGCCGCGGAGGAACTATCGGCGGCACCGAGTTGGCTTCTGGCTCCGGGGCTTTCAACGCGCTTGCCAGGAGCCCGCCCAAGTCCGCGCCTTGAGCAAACGGTTCGAGCGCGGCGGCGACTTCGTCGGGCGTCTGGAATCGCTCGGCAGGGACTTTCGCCAACATCCGATCAATGATCGAAGCCATTTCGTCAGGAATGTCTGATCGGAGTTGTTTAATCGGCGTGACCGGCTTGTTCGCCAGCGCGGTCACTTTTTTCAACAAGGTATTGTATTGCGGCGCGGCGAACGGCGCTCGACCGGTTAGCAGTTTATGGAGCGTCGCCCCCAAGCTGTAGATATCGGCGCGGATGTCGACGTCGTGGCTGTCCATGCCTTGTTCGGGAGACATGTAGTCCAGTGTCCCCATCAACTGGCCGACCGTTGTCAGTTCGTTCTCGTGGCCGGCGTGTGCTTCACCAAGCAAGGCAAGGCCCAGATCGAGAATCTTTACGGAGGTCGATCGTCCCACCTTTGCCAACATCAAGTTCGATGGTTTGATGTCCCGATGTACCAAGTGATTTTCGAAGGCGTACTGGAGACCAATCGCAGCCTGTCGAGCGACCTCGCAGGCATTGGCAACGGACAGCGGTCCGACCCGGTTCACGATTCGCGACAAGTCGAGTCCATCCACATGTTCCATGACGAGATAATGCATACCGTTCGCCTCTCCCGCGTCGCTGGCCCGGACGATATGGGGATGATCGAGTTGCCCAATCACTTCCATCTCACGCTCGAAGCGAGCGACGGCGGCTGGATTCGCCCACCGGCTTTCGGGCAACAGCTTCAGCGCAACGGTTCGTTTCAGCTTGTTGTGAACGGCTGCAAAGACGGTGCCCATTCCGCCGACTCCAAGCTTACCCTGGATGCGGTAAGGGCCAAGGTGCTCGATGTCGTCGACCGACGGATACGTTGTTAGCGCCCCTCGACGCACATCGGAGACACGGCCGGCCAGTCGTTCGACCGCAGCATGGCAGGCACTTTCCGTCTCCCACCTATCGGGAACCGCCGGAGAACGAAGTTGCTCGACAAACGTATCGCTCCTTTCGCCCAGCATCACGACCGTCGCCTGACAGTCTCCGCACTGCTCCACATGTTCGGCGACGGCATCCAAAACGGGAGGCTGAAGGCGGCCATGAACGAAGTCTTCTAACTCTTGGGCAGAGCTACACTGTGGAACTGGCATGAGAATGGGATCTGGCATGAGAATGTCCTTTGTCTCTTTGGATCGCGCCTTGCCGGGCTAACTTTCCATCGTTCTGGCCGAAACGGCGATGTTCGGCATCGAACGCCGCTATAAGAATAAAACGGAACGATTGGACAGCAATTTTTTCGGGTATTCCGCAGCTCGCGTTCAGCCGGGACGCACATGGTCGAGCTTATAGTTCGCTGAACCCTTCGAGTTCCTGCCGCAAGCGGCTCAACACTCGAGCCCGCGCTTTATAGACAGCCCACACGGAAATGCCCAAATCCGCGGCCACATCCGCGGGCGTATCGCCTTCGACCGCTGCGCGCCAGAACGCCTGCCATGTCCGCTCTTCGAAGTCGTTTCGAACTAAATCCAATGCCCGTCGGTGAACGCCGCTCCGTTCGATGACGCCGCTTTCGCTGGCCGTTGAAGGCGGTGTTTCGGGCAGTTGTTGGATCTGGTTCAACGCTTCCGAGCCGCCGGTCGCTCGTGCCTGGCTCTTCAGCCGCCGATAATGGTCACGGATTTTGTTGCGCGAGATGGTCCACAACCACCCGCGAAATCCACCGCCGTTGGCTTGATTTTCAAACTTGCCGATGTTGGTCGTCACCGACTGAAAAACGTCCTGCATCACGTCCGACGCGTCCTGCGGCTGCAGCCCCGCTTGCCGAGCCCACCGGTAAACGACCGGTCCATACAGGCGCATGAACCGCTCCCACGCCGCCGGCTCCGCCGAGCGCACCCGCGACAACAGACTGGCCGAAGTGGAACTCGAAGAACCTGACGAAAGAAAGCTTGATACAGCCATGATACGAGGCGAGCCTCTCCTCGCTCCCAGTTTGACCGATCCGCCAAGCCAAGGCAACTCGCTACCAATCGGTGGGTGGAGGTATGGACTCCACTGAATCCAATCAAGGATGACAGGGTGAGGGGTCGGAAAAACGGGGAGTTGTTTTTGACCAGCCCCTTCGCTGCCTGCACGTCACGGCAGGTACTCCAGATCGGCTTGATCCTTGGCGCGACCGCTGGCTGCTTTGTTCTCGCGTAGATCCGCTAGGCTGATGATGCGGATGGGCGTGGCATCGCAGTCAATCAACTTTCTCCGAGTTCAACAACTCGAAGAACTCTTTGAAGTCGATCAGTAGACGGATCGTACCCATACACGATTTGCCGCATCAATTCTGCCGCCAGCAGTCGCTGCTCGGGTGTTTGAGAGTGCCAGAACTTGCGATCGTCGCCTTCCTCTTCAAGCGACCGGACACCGGTAAGACGACGATCCATACGCACTGTGGAAAATAGATCATCCATCCGGCTGATTGTAACATGTCGGCCATGCCGCGCGAATGCAAGCGTCCAAAGGCAGTAACGTGCCCGAGTTAGGTAAGTCACGCTCTGCGTGACGGAGGAAACTAGCAGCCGCTCGCGATAAGCTTCTCTTGAAGCCTGACTGTCCCCGATTCTGCTTCCCAATCTCCTCCTCTTGCGATCAATTGGCAGGCGAAGCGGCGCGATCGCTGGAATCGTGACCAATTGCTCGAATCAAGCGGTCGACATCGACTCCGCTATCCTTGCCTTCCGGACCGGTTTGGTAGCCCGGGCTGGTTGGCAGGAGTTTCCACTGTTCCGGTTCCCATGCGAGTGGGTGCGCCTCGATGGAATCGGCATCGGACTGAAATGCGTTCCGCAATTCATCAAGGCCGGAAATGACTTGGTTCGATTCGGGCTGGACGGCCGTGTGGAACCAATCGGGATAGCCGACTCGGTAGAGATTCTTCGTCCCCCGCCAGCGCAGCGGGTAGGAATCCTGACGAATCACCACGGGCGTCTCGAACAACGTCCCGTGTGCGACGACTTCTAGGTGACGAATTCCGTTCGCCCAAAAGAGGCCGCCTCGGCCATGACGAGGTTCGGGAGACCAGACGGCGCAGCGGTTGAACTCGATGCGATGCCACGCATTTTCATCTTCCTTACGCGTCGAAAACAAATCGACTTTTGGCACGATACAGTTATCGAGGCGGATCGGTTGATCGGGGCGCCCCTGCAGCAAAAGTGTCCCGTCGAGCCAGCAATTCTGAATCACCAAGGGAAGCTCCTGATCTCCGGTTCCATGATTGACCGAGACCGGTCCCGTCCGATGAACCGACGGACTGTTTCGTGTCTGGAACGAGCAATTCGCAATGCGGACGTACTGACCTTCCGCTGGATTCGGGCGCTGTGCATACGCCGACAACATCGCACCTGGGGCGAAGCGAAGCCCTTCCAGTATCACACGGCACTCGGGGGTGACATGCAAGGAGCCGACTTCAGGCGAATACCCCGCACCTGCGCGAATGGTGACCAACCGACCCTTCCCCTGCAGTACAGTCGCGCCGACGTTTTTGTTCGTACGCAGCTCAATAACATCCTTGTCAACGGCGGTGGAGCAGGCATCGTGGAGCCTGGGAAAGCCTTGAAACTCTTTCCCATCGCGAAGTATGACGCACGGCCCCCCGGGCAGACCTTCCGCAAGGAGGTCCGCCGTCGCGACCGGCGTCCCTGCTGCAGCCAACGCGCGGACATAGGCTTCGCCCGGCCCGATCAAGTCCCATTGCGGACCGACCTCGTCGCGGAACTCCGGCGGGATGACCGCTTCGATCTGCTTGCGTAACGTGGCGAAGTAATCCTCGTCTTTGGCCCACCAGGCTTCCGCCAGTTTCCAATGTGGCCATGGGGCGATCTGGCTGTTTGGTTCGCGTTCGGTGCGGTTCAGCTTCGTGGCCCATGCGTCCAAGGGATGCCCGACGACATCTTTCCCGTCGCTATTTTTCGTCGTGCGGCCGGGCTGCGGATAGGGGCAAAACAGGTTCTCCTCTCCCTGCCAATTCACCACCGCTGCGTTCTTCTCCGGAGTCCCGCCCGGAAAAATGTGTTGCGCAAAAAGAGGGCCTCCGTCAAAGGCAAAGAGGTTGTGTCGTGCTTCGACTCGCACCGGCCGTTTGGGAAGCGAACCGCCGCTGCCGAAATTCAGGAGTTGGACGGCGCCCTGTTCTTGGATGCCGACGATTGTATTGTTCGTCAGCCGCAGTTGATTACCGCCGCCGACCGCGAAACATCCCGAAGTATGCGCGAACACGATCACATTATTCTCGAAGTCCACCTCGCCCTCTTCGTAGATTTGGATTTGACGGATCAGCAGCATGGAGTCCGCGACCTTTAGGGTGGAGCCACGCCTCAGTTTGAGCCCCTGCGCGGCCACGCGGCAATTGGTGATCTCACCATGGGATTTCGCCGCATCGAACACCAGATCACTCACGTGATCACCGTATCGGCCCAGGAGATCGATCCCGATAATTGTGAGCGAAGCGCGATGGTAATTAGAGCCACTGAGATGCAGTTCTGGCCTCGAACCTGCAGCAGCGCGAACAGTCACATCCAAATGGTTGAACGGCGGATTTGGCAACAGGAAGGGACCGCGACCCAGCACTTCGATCGTGTCGCCCGCCTGAAGATCGGCCAACATGCCTCCCCATGTCTTGAACTCGCGCACGATCTTGTCGTCGCGCACCAAAGCAAATGGCCTTTCCGGATTGACAGCAACTTCGGCCTCTGGGGACTGAGTGACTGGTTTTGAATGTGTTAAGTCGGGTGTTGTCGGCGCGGCCGCGACGGTCGAAGCGCTCGGTGCCTTCGCGGGCTTGTGTATTTGCAGCGTCACCATGCTCCGCCCCATCCGGCTGACGGTGAGCTTCGAGTCCTTGATCTCGAAGCGGTCTTCGCCGCCACGCAGTTCTACCTTGTATTCGCCGTTGACGATTTTCGCCGACCATTGATTCTCCGCTTGCAACAGTTCGACCTCGTCGCCACCGCGCGAGACGACGACTTGGACGTCGTCGGGGAGTTTCCCATCCGGCGACGTGACTTCAACCGTGCCGTTGCGCGTCGAGATCACGATCACGGCGGCCAGAGCGAACAGCGCAGCGAAGCCTGCCAAGGCCGTGCGCAGTCGTCGCGCCGTTCCGCGTCCACCGCTGGCAGCCGTGACCAGTGCCTTCGTCTGGGCCTTCGAGTCGATGGTTTGCGTCGCTCCAGATGGCACAACGAGTGCTGCCAAGTCGGCTCCCAAGCAGAACGGTGCCAAAGCCTGCACGACATCCGCTGGCGTCGCAAACCGTTGCTCGGGCCTTTTGGCCAGCATGCGATGCACGATCGCCGCGAGCTTTTCCGGAATGTCGGCCCGTTTGCCGCGGATCGTCGGCGGCTCATGATGACCAATGGCCATGAGCCGCTGCAACGGCGGTTTGTGAGCATGTTCCGCATAGGGCGAGTCGCCCGTCAGCAGCTTGTAGAGCGTGGCCCCCAGCGAATAAATGTCGGCTCGGATATCCACCTGATGCGCGTCGCCACCCTGTTCCGGGGCCATGTAATCGAGCGTGCCCATCGCTTGGCCCGCCATGGTGAGTTCCGCTTGCGGTGCGGCCGCATCAGGTCGCTGATCCAGCGCCCGAGCCAATCCCAAGTCGAGGATCTTGACCATGACCGGGCCGCCCGTTTTGGCACCCGTCGTCGCCAGCATCAGGTTCGATGGCTTGATGTCACGATGGACGAAGCCATGTTCGTGGGCATACTGCAACCCTTCCGCAGCCTGGGAGATCATCAAGCAGGCATCGGCGATCGACAATGGCCTGCATCGTCTGACAATGTCCGACAGGTCGCAGCCTTCGACATACTCCATAACCAGATAGTGCTGCCCCTCGTGTTCCCCGGCATCGAGCGCCTGAACGATGTGGGGGTGATTCAACTGTCCCAGCACTTCCATTTCGCGCTCAAAGCGTGCGACCGCAGGCTGATCCCCAATCCGGTTCGTCGCCAGCAACTTCAGAGCCACGGTCTTCTTGAGTCGCTGATGGACCGCCTTGTAGACGGCTCCCATCCCACCTTCACCTAACTTGGCCACGATTTGGTAATCGCGCAGGATGTCGGCAATCTGAAATGGTGCCTCGACCTTCGCCAGCTCCGCCGAACTCATGACCGTTTCGTCGAGCATCGCTTCTAGCAGTTGCTGGCATTCCGGTTCATGTTCATGAGCAAGTGTCGGTTGAGCCGCAGCCTGCTTGATGCGATCGGCGATCGTGTCACCGGCACGCTCCAGGCCGACCACGGTTTCTTCGCAAGCCGGACAATTTTCCAGGTGTACCGAAATGCTGTCAGCCTGCTGTTCACTGACACTACAGCGGACAAACGATCGTAATTCTTCGGGGTCTGGACAGGATTCTGGCTTCATGGATCGCTCGCTGCTCAAGTGTGGTCAATGACGGGGACTCCATTTCATCAACGCAGGAGCGTTATTCGGGCGAACGACAAGTTAATTCGGCAGGTCAATCAGGTCGCCAAACTCCGTTCGCAGTCGTTGCAGGATGCGAAACTTGGCTTGGCGGACGGCGTTCGTCGTCATGTCCAAATCGGCCGCAATCTCGGCGGCGCTGTGCCCTTGGACCGTCAACCTCCAAAACGCGGACCACGTTCGTTCCTGGAACTCGGAGCGGATCAACTCCAAGGCTCGGCTCAAGACCGGATCACCCCCGGAATCATTCGCAACCGAATCATCCGACAGCTCGGCCGGAAGCTGATCCAGGCTGAGCTGGAAATCGGAACCACCCACGGCGTGCGGACGTCTGGTCGCGCGACGGAAATGGTCTCGTACCTTGTTCTGCACGATCCGATAGAGCCAGCCGCGAAACGAATCTCCCTGTCGGTCGTTCTTGAAGTTGCAGATCGCATGGGACACGGAACGAAGGACTTCCTGAGCCACGTCGTCGGCATCGGCCGGTTGAACTCCATACCGTCGGCAACCATCGTAGATCAGGGGGCAATAGAGCGAGACAAACCGTACCCACGCCTCGCGATCGTGGCAGCGGATGCGGTCCAGCAGACTGGTCGATGTGACCGTCGGAGTCTCGGCGGGTTGGTGATGGTTGTGATTCATAGGTGGCAGCCCATTCTATCCCATCACTTCCGTCCACTCCACCTCCGCCGTTCGCTTCGAACGCAGAGGTTGAGGTCTCTGACCCCGACCGTTGCGTTCGCGGAGCCACACCGCGTCTCAGCCCACAAGCGTTGTGTAGTCGAGGATGCGTGGTTATTCTGTCGAGCCGCCAATCATTTGAAGCAGACACTCAACAATTGGCTGCGGAAATTGTTAAGTGGCTGCTTTCCTTCTATCTGCCATCACAGCTCACCACGCTCGATTTGGGCAATCCGATTTTCGGCACGGGAATACACTTGCTCCGCCGGCATTCTCTGACCAGCGTCCAGTTGGGAAAATGCCTTGGCAACTTCTTCGCGCAATGTCTCACGGGCTTGAAGCATACGCAAGCCTTCGGCCAATACGTCGCCTTCGTTCAGGATTCGCCGCTCGGATATCAGCCGCTGGACAAACGGTGCCACATCACTCGGTATTTCAGTGGTCATCTGAAGCCTCGGTATCTTTGGTGACGTTGCCGGTTGCCTAACATGGTGTTTACCCAAGGCCCTTCGGCTCGCCTAGCATTGTAGGCGAAGTGGGGTCGCATTGGTACGATCTTTCGGCTACCAGTTTCTCGATGAGCTGTTCGAAGGTGCCGCCAATTCCGGGATGTAAGCGAGCGGGAGACTCATTCACGGCTTTGCCGTAGCGGAAGAGAGGCGGAACCTCGACGACAGCGCGTTCCCAAGCGGAGCCTGGGAACGAGGTGAACCATCGCGGCATCCACTGCCGGTCATTGGGAGAAATCTCCACACGCCTCAGTCGCTGAGAAAATAAAGCAAAAGACATGGAAGGAACTCCTGAGCAACCGATTCACCTTTCCTACAACTGGAGCTTATAACTGTACATCCGTACCATGGCCAGCAGTTCTGCGGAAGATTTCCCATGGTCCATCCAACGGGCTGTTCCTTTTCGGTCTGAATGAATCGGGTCAGAAAGCCTTTTCGGAATGCTTGAACCTGGTCAGAAAGTCGTTTCTAATACGGACCAACCTGGAAGAATTAATCGTTTCGCCCTAACTCCTTGAATTCCAACCCCAACCAAATGCACTTGAAGCCGCTCGACATTCGCCGCGATGTCTCGATCGATCATGCGTACTTCGAGGCATCGTTGCCATCTGCTCCGCATCTTGAAGTTCTCGTTGTTCGATTCTCCGGAACATCTGGCTTTGGATGCGCAAATAACTCAGACGCAATCTACATGGACGCCATGATACGTGCCGGTATCGCGGCATTCGATCCCGTTGGCGTTATTCTCGATTTGCGCGAAATGGCCTATGAATGGGGCGACATGATGCTATGTCCATTTTCGGCCGGATCCCGCTACTACGTTGACTCGGACTTGCCCATTGTTGCGGTCGTATCGGACATCAATCGCAAGGGTCTTACGTCTCTCATGATTGACGAGGCCGACATAGATCCTTCCACTGTGTTGTTTGACGCAATGGACGCTGCACTTGCTCACCTTGATTTGATTTTCAATGAACCACCCGACAGAACACAATAGCGGAACAATCGCGTGCATCCGAGTACGCGAATTGAGCGGTTTTGACATTGAAAGTCTTTCGCGCGTACCGGGTGATGCGTAACGTTCGTTGGACCATTCACACGCTCATTCAGGACATGCGCCAATGGAGCACTCATATGTCTCTTCCGAGTTGGAAGCGAAAAAACATTCGCCTTGGAGACTCGTAGCCGATGTGCTCTTTTGGTGTGTCGGTGGACTCGTGTTGATTACTTGTGGTTGGCCATTCGCACTGGTATACATCATCATCAGTAAGAGGAGGCAATCCGAGGTCGAGCAAATGGAGTATGCTGTGCATAAGTGTCCGAAGTGCAAACGCGTGCTTGGACGCAAATCCCCTGTGTGCCCCAGGTGTGGACATCGATTCAACGAACTGTGACCGTGCAAATCCGCGAATACAGATCCAAGCTACACCGAAGTAAGACGCAAAGGTTTCCGCCAGCGAACCATACCGCGTGGTCGATGGCGCTGAAAAATGTTTGGCAATCGCTCGTTGATCTGTTAGGTTGCGTCGATCTGGGCTGGCGAGGTGGTCCCGCCGATCCCCAACGAATCGGTTAGCCGGGCGGGTTTCCCAGCCCAACCCCCACACCACCGTAGGTCGTGCGGTTTTTAAGTCTTGTTTTTGCTGGGGTTTGGGGCGGTGCGTTGAAGGCGGTCGAGCAGTTGGAGGTTTTGGGCCAGTACAAGCAGGCCGGTTTCCGCGCTAACTCGCGTGATGCCACGGCCGTGGAAACGCTCTAGTCGGCGGTTGCCTTTCGCGTCTCCAAAGCTTCGCTCCACCGTTTGACCTCGCAATGCGTAGCGAGCCTTCACGTCGTCGCGCTCCATCTTCGTTCGCTGAGCCTCTAACAACTCTTCGCCTTCCATGTGGCGAATCGTTCGAGCTCTTCCTCCCGCCAGACAGCGTGATGCCAGCGGACACGCTTGGCAATGAGCCGCAGAACACTGATAGCGATACTGATCCAACGTTCGTCCTCCAAACCGCTGCTTTCCCTCACGCTCTCGATACGGCAACGTGTGAAGTGGACCCCATTTATCGGACCACGGGAGCGAGTTTCTTAGAGAGAGACTGGAGTGCGCTTCGAGCGGTGTGGTCGGTAAGCTTCCCGGGGTGTGCGACGACCGAGCGATTGATGTCGTCGCAAATAATGAAACTTTTTGGTGTTTCTCTTGCTTGTTCAGCAAAGGTACAATGAGACAACCTCGAAAACGGAGCGAACTATGACACTTCAAGAATCACTTCGTGCGCTAACGCCTGATCAACAACTCGAAATCGTCACGCAGCTTTGGGATGACTTGGCGGCCTCGGCTCCGTTGACATTGCCGGAAGATGAATTAGCGGAGATGAATTAGCGGAGATGAATCGCAGGCGAGACGAACTGCTTGCAAACCCAAGTATCGCGATCGATGCTGACGAGGTTTGGCGGCGAGTTAATGGCGACTGAACGCTATCAACTGCTCTTTGCACTTGACCTTGCAAACGCGTGTTCACATTATAACTCGATTGCCGAAAGTCTCGGCAATCGTTTTCGCGTTCATATCCGCTCACGGATCCAAGCCGTAATCGAGCGGCCGGAGTCATTTGGACGCATAGGCGGTGAATTTCGAGGCCCAATAATGAAAGGTTCCCGTACGTCGTTGTTTTCACGGTCGATGGCGGCATACCTACGATTTTCGGCCTGCGTCACGCAGCATCGGATCGCAGTGATTGGTTTAGCGGCACGATGGCCACAGCGAGCGGCGAACCAGCCGATGCACCCGAGTTGCCGAATCGGGCGTTTTGACAATGGAACATTTCTCGCGGTGATCGTGTGATCGGTACCGTTCGTTGGGAAGGTCGTACTCGTACTCAGTGCAACGGTACTCGTAGTCGTACTCGAAAGAATCGTGATGGCCGAACCAACCTTCGACCATGAACGACTCGACGTTTATCGTCTCTCGATCGAATACGTTGCGTTCTCGTACCAGATCGCGAGGACGCTCGGAGGCGTCAACCGACAGGCCTGTGATCAATTGTCTGCGATGCGATTGATGATGAATCCAACGTTCGTGGCATATCGACCTTGAAACACATCGTGTCGATACTGACTCGGCTGATCCAACGAACCCAGGCCGATTCGGAGGGAACGATCGAGTACGATTACCGCGATGCTGAGTACGAGTACGAGCCCCAAGCCGGAACCTGAGCGACCACACGGGGAGACCACACGGGGGGGAGACCACACGGGGACACCCATCCAGCTTCGTTACGGTTCACCATGACAGGAAGATGAAAACGCGGGTGCGCGGATGTTGCCAAGGAATTCCGATCGCGGTCGTGTCACTAGTGCTTTGTGACAGCTTGATTTTAGGATTAGCCGTTTTGGCGCTAGCCACGGTTCCGTCACGAAAAATCGGGGCTAGCGCCCAAACGGCTAATAAGTCCGACCCGCACATTTACCTGTCACAGCCTGGATTCTCGGCCCAGACCCGCATGAGTTCGATCAGAACCTCAGCGGCTTGTTCCATCTCGTCCAGACAAGCCCACTCCAAGGGCGAATGCGGATTGTGTTGACCTGTGGAGAGATTCGGTGTGGGGAGTCCCCGCTCGGTCAACTGCGAGCCATCGGTGCCGCCGCGGATGATGGAGAGTTTGGCGTCGCGCCCCAATCGTTGATGAGCAAGTTCGGCGTACTTCACGGCACGAGGTTCACGCAACAGCCCTTCCCGCATGTTGCGGTACTGACGGCGAATCTCCACACCGACCTTCACACCGGGAATCTGGCGCTCCACGCTTTCGGCTGTGGTACGCAGCAGTTGGGCATACGTGGCCAAGGCGGACGTCTCGAAGTCACGTAGGATGATCTTGATGGTCACCGCCGCGACACCTCCCTCCATCTGATAAGGATGCACGAAGCCTTGTCGCTCGTCCGTGGTTTCCGGTGACAGCCGATCATTCGGCAGCTCCGCCAAGAAAGCGGCTGCGGCACGGAGGGCGTTGACCATCTTCCCCTTGGCGATCGACGGATGGATGTTGACGCCCTGGATCGTCACGATCGCTTGATCCGCCGAGAAGGTCTCGCAGTCGATATCACCCGCGCCGCCACCATCGAGCGTATAGCAGACTGCGGCGCCCAGTTGCTCGATATCGACATGATCGATGCCATGTCCAATTTCTTCGTCACAGGTGAACAGTAGACGGATCGGACCATGCTTGACGTCCGGTTGCTCCAACAAACACGCGGCCAATTCGACGATCACCGCGATTCCCGCTTTATCATCGCCGCCGAGCAGCGTGGTGCCATCGGTCGTGATCAGCGTGCAGCCATGCAGACGCGTCAGCTCCGGGTTCTCGCTCACTCGAATGATCTTGCTCGTGTCGCCAGGCAGCACGAGATCTCCGCCGGCGTAATCGCGAATCACTTGGGGCCGCACGTGCGCGCCGGTCGTCTCGGGTGACGTATCGAGGTGCGCGTTCAAGGCCACCACGGGGGCGTCGTCGGCACCTCGACTGGGAACTGTCGCCATGATGATTCCAAACTCGCTGCGGACGACATCGCTCAGTCCCAACGCCCGCAGTTCGTCGACCAGCATGGCTCCCAAAACGTGTTGCCCCGGCGAGCTGGGATAGGTGCCGGAGCCTTCGACCGCCGTCGTGTCGACTTGCACGTAACGCAGGAATCTCTCCAACAGACGTTCACGATTGATCATGATCGAACCTTGAGGTAACGCTATTTGCCCATCGCACATCCGCGAGCGAACCTTACAATACGGCCATTTGATTCGCAACGCGAGATGGCCGACCGCATGAAACTACTCGATCTGACGCTCGCATCGCCCGAGGAAAATCTGGCGTTGGACGAGGCTTTGCTGGAAGACGCGGAGGCGGGTCAGACCGATCATGACATCCTGCGCCTGTGGGAGACGAATCAGACGGCGGTGATCATTGGGCGTTCGTCGCGTATCGAGCAGGAAGTCGACACGATCTATTGCGCTGCCCACGCGATTCCCGTTCTACGACGCTGCAGCGGGGGTGCCGCCGTGGTGATCGGACCCGGTTGCCTGATGTATTCGGTCATCTTGAGCTACCAACGATATCCGCAGTTGCGAATGGTCGACGAGGCTCATCAATACGTGCTTGGCAAGGTGGCCAACGCCGTACGCTACTTCCTGCCGTCTGCTCGATTACAAGGGATCAGCGACTTGACGCTCGACGATCGCAAGTTCTCCGGCAATAGCCTGCGCTGCAAGCGGCAACACCTCCTATACCATGGCACGCTGTTATGTAGTTTTCCGCTAGAGCTGATCAGTCGTTGCTTGCAAACCCCGCCGCGTCAGCCCGATTATCGTGGCCGCCGCAGTCACGCGGAGTTTGTCGCTAACCTGGGACTGTCACCTGCGGAATTACGAACGGCCTTGGCCGAGCAGTGGGAAGCCGTCGAGCCCCTGGATACCTGGCCGCGGTCGCTCACCCGACGATTGGCTTCGCAGCGCTACGCCTCGGCGGATTGGAACCTGCGATACTGAAGTGCATCTGTTCCTCGATGCCGCTGCCGAGGGCGGGAACGCTTGGCGGCGCTTGTCCCGCAGGAAGCTTGTCAAACAGGAAGTCGACTGGGAGAATGAAGCCTTCCAAGACTCATTGAATCGCATCCTAACTCCAACACTTGATGAGCAAATCCACCTCCACCTTAACCAG
>JBGTHH010000616.1:0-3697 GCA_041746275.1 Pirellulaceae bacterium
TTGTTACTGAATTTGGTGTTTGCCATGCTCGAGGTGGAACAAGTCCGCTCGGCGACCCCCGAGCGAGTACTTCAAGACGATCATGAACTTCAGGGGGAAACCGCCGAATCGCGTTTATCCCCGCGCGTCTCGCCGTTAGAATGAACCTTGGTCACGAGCGATCCGCGTTTCAAATTGTCACACGACTTAGCATAGAGACGGCAGGTAACATGCCAACCGTTCTGGTAGTCGACGACTCCCCGCTCGACCGTCGCTTGTCATCCCGCTTGCTCGAAGAAGTTGGATTTCACGTCGCGGTCGCCGAGCACGGCAAGATCGCCATGGAACATCTTTTCCAAGAGCAGCCGGACATTGTGCTCACCGATCTACAGATGCCGGAAATGGGAGGCTTGGCCCTGGTTCAATGGATGACGGCCGAGCATCCGACCATCCCCGTCATCGTCATGACCGCCTTTGGCAGCGAAGCGACCGCCGTAACGGCCTTACAGAACGGAGCCGCCAGCTACGTTCCCAAACAGGATTTGAGCCGCTCGCTGGTCAGCACGGTCAAGAGCGTCCTGGCCTCGACTCGGGCGCGACGCGAGACACGGATGATGCTCGGCGCGATGCGGCGACAGGAAGCTGAATACGTCTTAAGTAATACGCTGGAAGGTCTCGATGCGTTAATCGGCCATCTCAAGGAGCAGATCCGTTATGCGCGGATGTTTGGCGAGGCGGACATCTTGCGCATTGGTACTGCGTTGTACGAGGGGCTTGTCAATGCCATCGAGCACGGCAACCTGGAGATCAGCTCCGTGTCGCGCGATCTCGATCCGCTGGTCTATCGCCGGTTTACCGAGGAACGGGCCGCCGACCCTCGCTATCATAATCGCCACGTCTGCCTGACGACGATCCTGACCCGCTCCGAGTTGACCTTTACGATCCGCGATGAGGGCCCGGGATTTGATCCGAGTTCGCTGCCCGATCCCACCGACCCGGAAAACGTCGGACGCGTGAATGGGCGCGGCATGTTCTTGATTCGTACGTTCATGGACGAAGTACGCTTCAACGACGAGGGTAACGAGATCACGATGATCAAGCGAAAGACACTGTAGTCGTTTCCTTCAGAACAGCACCACTATGAAATCACGGATCTGGCTGGTCTTGCTGATTGTCGCTTCGTCTGCCACGGTCTTCTGGCTGGACTTGGTAGCTCCCTCGGGAGTCTCCTGTGGGATTCTGTATGTCGCCGTGGTGCTGTTGTCTCTGTTGTTCACCAATCGCCGGCAAACCTTGCTGGTGGCAGCCTTCTGTTCGGTGTTGCTCATCACCGAACCCTTGATCGCGTTTGTGATTGACCCGCTGCCGCAAAATGTCACCTACGTGGCGATCAACGTCTTGCTGGAAATGTGTGCGTTGTGGGTCGCCGCCCTGTTTGGATATCACATTCGTGGACTTGAATCGTCCCTGTTACGCGCCAAGTCGGATCTCGAAAAGCGAGTGGAAGAGCGTTCGGCGGCTTTACAGCAGGCCACGCAGGACTTGGAATCGGAGATCGGCGAACGCCAGCGTGCCGAACGAGCCTTGGGGCATTCCGAGGCTCACTACTTGTCGTTGATTGAAAACTTGCCGATTCATGTTATTCGCAAGGATGTCGAAGGACGCTTCACACTGGCCAGTCCGTCGTTCTGTGAGCTGGTGGGAGTCAAGTTGGAGCAGTTGGTGGGCAAGACCGATTTCGACTTTTATCCGGAGAATCTCGCTCAAAAGTATCGCGCCGACGATTTGTTCGTCATCCACAATCGCAAAGTCATCAATGACGTCGAACGCAATCAGCTCGCCGATGGATCGACTGCGTATGTGCAGGTGATCAAGATGCCGATCACCAATAACCAAGGGGATGTGATCGGTATCCAGGGCATCTTCTGGGACGTCACGGTCAGGATGCGTGCCGAAGACGCATTGCGCGAGAGCGAGGCCCGCAAAGGAGCGATCTTCGAAACGGCGGTCGATTGCATCCTGTTTCTGGATGAGGGCGGGAAAATCGTCGAAGCCAATCGGGCGGCACTGCGCGTCTTCGCGTGTCCTCCCGAAGAGATCATAGGCCGGGAATTCGCCGCGACCTTTGTCGCGCCGGTGTCGCAACGACGCTATCGCGAGAGCCTCCTGAGGTATCAGGGAGCCGGTGAACTGGGTTCGATGCTCGGCCGCCGCCTGGAAGTTGAACTCCAACGCAAGAGTGGCGACGCCTTCATCGCGGAGATCGCCACGCAGCCGATTCCGCTGAAGGGCTCGGCCGGCTTCGCGATTTTTCTCCGGGATATCACGGAACGCAAGCGACACGAGGAGGTACTGCGTTCCGCGAAGGAGGCCGCCGAGGCGGCCAATAAGGCCAAGAGCATGTTCGTGGCGAATATGAGCCATGAGATTCGCACGCCCATGAACGCCATTATCGGCATCATCGACCTGCTGTTGGACTCGCATCCCACACGAGTGCAGCACGACTATCTCACGATCATCCAACAGTCGGCCCAAGCGTTGCTGAATGTGATCAACGACATTCTGGACTTCTCGAAGATGGAAGCCGGGAAACTGGAAGTCGACGAAGTGGCTTTTGAACTACGTGAACATCTCGGCGACGTCATTAAATCGCTGGCTATCCGAGCCCATGCGAAAGGTCTGGAGTTGGTGCTGCATATCGCTCCGGAAACACCGACGTGGTTGGTCGGCGATCCGAATCGACTGCGGCAGATCATGCTCAACTTGGTGGGCAACGCGATCAAGTTCACCGAACGCGGGGAAGTGTTGGTCGACGTGGCTCCCGAAATGACGCATGAGGATCGGATCATCTTGAAAGCGGAGGTGGCCGACACGGGAATTGGCATCGCGGCCCACCGTCGCGAGGCGATCTTCGCCGCGTTCGAACAAGCCGACAACAGCATGACCCGCAAGTATGGCGGAACGGGCCTCGGATTGGCCATCGCCTCCCGACTGGTGCATCTGTTGGGAGGACGCTTGTGGCTCGACAGCCAAGAGCCCGCGGGATCGACATTCCACTTCACCGCGAAGTTCCGCATCTGCTCGGCACCACCCGAAGTCCCCCTGTCGGCACCGATGGATCTGAGTGGACTTGTGGCACTCGTCGTCGATGATCATCCCGCGAGTCGGCGGGTGTTGAGTGAGATGTTGAGCACCTGGGGCATGACCTGCACGTGTGTCGGTTCGGCCGCCGCGGCGTGGGACGCGATCCAACGTCAACGTGAGTCGGGAACGGCCTTCGATCTGCTACTGCTCGATGCGCAGATGCCGGGCGAGAATGGCTTCACGATCGTCGAGCAGTTGCTTGGCGATCCGTCCAGTTCGGAAAGCGTGGTGATGCTGCTGACGACGAGCGATCACTATGGTAGTGTTTCGCGGTGCGAGCAACTGGGACTGACGGCCTACGTACTCAAGCCCGCCAAGCAATCCGAGTTGTTCGATGCCATTGCCATGGCCGTGGATACGAGCAATCGCCAGAACAAACCTTCCGATGCGGCGACTCCGTACCAGGATGCCACCGTGACAGGCCGCTTCCCTCAATCGTTACGCATTCTCTTGACGGAAGATAGCTTGGTGAATCAGAAAGTCGCTGCTGGCCTGCTCGAACGACAAGGGCATACCTTGCGGATCGCCAACAATGGCAGGGAAGCCATCGAGATTCTGCAAGCTGACACGTTCG
>JBGTHH010000617.1:0-26321 GCA_041746275.1 Pirellulaceae bacterium
GCACAACATTCGGGAGCCAGTCCCCGTTTTCGGATAGGCTCTTAGTCGATTCAATTGACATCGTACAAGGCATGGAAGAGCTGCTTTTGAATCGGCTGCTGTCGATGCCTGTGCAATATCCAGGACTCTGGAAGCGGATACTCATGCCGGTGCCGCGCACAAGCGATTCATGGCGTACGTGATCACACACTGGCCTCGTCGCGACCGGCCAATTCACCGACCCCAGCTTCTCCCAATGTCGTCAGCCAGTTCACCGACAAGCGAGTCTAGGTCCAGTTCCCAATCATCGCCAACTGGTTCGGTGGTCAACCTTTGTGGGCTCCGCGCTCGATCCGCTCTCAAGGCCAAGTCTTCCATGCCAATCACCGCGTAGAGGTTGTCACGCTCGAATTCCAGTTGCCGCAGGGTCGCGTCGGAACGATCCCAGGCGGCACCAGTGACCGGTCGCGAGATTCCGGTGTTCCTCGACGAAGCAGCGACGGACGCCGAGGAACCTGCTGCGAGGGATTCCGCGACGGCTCCTTCTCCGCTTCCTGGATTATTCAGGGTGTTAATGACGATCAAGACATCCAGCGGACTGACCACACCATCCCCATTCACATCGTAATACGGCTCCAGGGAGTCCGCTGGCCGGGAGACGGGCAGTGTCTTACCAGCGGTCAACAACGGCGACGAGGGCTGGTTCAACAGGTTAACCACGATCAGCACGTCGAGCGGCGAAACTTGCCCATCCCCATTCACGTCGACGTTCAACGTGGGATTCTGCCAGGGGAATGGATTCTCCAGGACGGACAGTTCAAAGCTCTCCGTGACGTTCAGAGTCGGGTTGGTGGTGTCGGTCGCCGTCACCGACAACGTGACCTCCTCTGCCGCGGATCGAACCAGGAACACGCCATCCTTGAGTTTCAGCTTGCCGTCCACGATCTCGAAACGCGTGTCGTCCACCGTCAACTCATGCGTATCATTGGCATCTTCGTCAATCACCGTCAGTTGTCCCACCACGAACCCCGAAAGTCGTTCAGGGACATCGTTACTGGAAAGGGTGACTGCCGCGGGAGCGTCGTTGATATCCAGAATATCGATAACGAATGACTGCGTTGAGCTACGCGACGGAGTTCCCGAGTCGGTAACCGTCACTTCGATCGTGCGCTGCGGGGTGACTTCAAAATTCAAGATGGCGTTACCCGTCACGGTAACGATTCCCACACCGTCGATCTGGAACGCGTTGTCGCTGTTGCCGGACGTAATGGCATAGCTGAGCGACTGGGAGGTGTCTTGATCGCTCGCCACAACGATACCCACCACGGTTGCCTGCGGGCTGTTTTCGTTGACCGCAAAGGTAGCGGCGTTAATGACAGGACTGAACTCGTTAACATCCAACACATTGATGGTGAACGGCAAAGTCAGCGACAGTGGCGGCGTTCCCGAATCGGTGGCGGTGATCGTCAACGACACGGTTGCGGCAGCCTCATGATCCAAGCTTTGTCCCGCCTTTAACCTCAGATTCCCGCCGACGATCTCGAAACGACTGTCGGAGACGATAAACGAATGCGTGTCGCCCATGTTCGGATCGCTCACCGTCACGGCACCGATAATGCCCGCCACGACGTTCTCGGCGATAGTCGCCTGGGACAACGTGATGTTGGTCGGCGCTTGATTCGTCACGCCACCCGACTGAACCGTAATCATCACGATCTTGCTGAAGCTTGCTGCTGGCGTGCCGTTGTCCGTGGCCGTCAGCAGGAGCGGAATCGTCGGCGTCGCGACGCTGTTCACGCTCTGTCCCGCCTTTAACCTCAGATTCCCGCCGACGATCTCGAAGCGATTGTCGGAGACCGTTAAGATATGCGTATTCCCCGCATCCGGATCCGTGACCGACAACGCGCCGATCACGGCACCCGCCACGTTCTCGGCGACGGTACTGTTGTTCAGCGTGATATCCGTCGGGGCTTCGTTGAGGTCGCGCACCTCGACGGTAAAGGCTTGCGTATGGCTGAGCCCACCCGCATCCAGCACGGTCACGTTCAAACTGATCGTGGCGGCTTGCTCGTGGTCGAGCGACTGTCCCGCCTTCAGCTTTAGGAAGCGTCCCACCACCTCGAAGCGATTGTCCGAGACGGTAAAGGTGTGCGTGTCGTTCGTGTCGGGATCGACGACCGTCAACTCGCCAATCAAAGCCCCGGTCAGATTCTCGTCGACTTGATTGTTGTTCAGACTCAATCCCGTCGGCGCTTCGTTAACATTCGTCACGGTGATGATGAGCGGCACTGTCAGGGATAATGGGGGTGTTCCCGAATCAGTGGCGGTAATTGTCAATGAGATGAACGCCTCGGCCTCGTGATCCAGACTTTGTCCGGCTTTCAACTTCAGTTGCGTGCCGGTGATCTCAAAACGATTGTCCGACACTGTAAAGGTATGTGTGTCGACGGTATCGGGATCGGTGACGGTTAGTGAGCCGATGATGCCCGCCACGACGTTCTCGGCGATGCTTTGATTGGACAGCGCGACATGGGTTGGTGCGGAGTTGCCCTCACCACCTCCACCTTCGGCCACGTCATTGACCGCAATGGTGAAGGTCTTCGAGAAAGTGAGTCCAGGGTTGCCACTGTCCGTAGCGGTAAGCTGCAATTCGACGGAAGGTTCGGTTTCAAAGTCGAGTTGCTGTGCTGCCTTTAAACGCAGGATGCCGCTTACGACTTCAAAACGCATGTCGTCCACAGCGACCGTGATGACATCATTATGGTCGGGGTCGAGCACAATCACTCCGCCAATCGTGGCACCCGGGCTGGCCTCGTTCACCGACGAGCCGATGAGAATGATGTCCGTGGGAGCTTCGTTGACATCCATAACGTTAATCACGAAAACCTGGGACAAGCTGAGCGCTGGACTGCCATTGTCGGTGGCCGTCACGACCAAGGAGATTTGGCTGGCCTCCTCGAAGTCCAGACTCTGTCCCGCTTTCAATTTCAACTGATTGCTAATTCCGACTTCGAACCGAGCGTCGCTGAGCATGAAGCTATGCGACTGCCCGACATCGGGATCCTGGACCGTCAAGACTCCGATATTCGCACCAGCGACATTTTCACTCACTTGGCTACCGCCGAGCGAAATTGATGTGGGCGCTTCGTTGACATCCCGCACCGTGACAGCGATCGTTTTGATGAGCGACAATCCGCCCGCGTCCTGCGCGGTGAGCACCAACGGGACTTGCGCGGCTTGTTCAAAATCCAGACTACTTGTCGCTTTGAGTTTGAGGACACCGTTGACGACCTCGAATCGTGGATCGTCCACAGTCACCGTGTGCGTATCTCCCGCGTCCGGATCATCCACCACCACTCCGCCGATCGTGGCACCCGGGCTGTTTTCATCGACGATCACACCCAACACGCGAATGTCGGTCGGCGGCTCGTTGACGTTGGTCACCTGGACCACGAGTGACTTGGAAAAGCTCTTGGAAGGCACGCCGTTATCGGTTGCCGTTACTCGAACCAACACCGTGGCGCCCGCCTCGAAATTCAAGGATTGTCCCGCCACCAATTTCAATTGATTGCTGGCATTCACCTCGAACCGTGGATCACTCACCACGACAAACGTGTGCGTATCCCCAACATTTGGATCGATCGCGGTCAGGGTGCCGATCACACCGCCGCTGAGGTTTTCGGCAATGGTCGCCGGGGTCAGGGTAATATCGGCAGGCGCGGTATTGGATTCGCCCACTTCTTCGATATCGATCACATCAATCGTGAACGCTTGCGTGAACGATAGGCCGTTCCCATTGTTGTCGGTGGCCGTAACTTCCAGATCGACTGTGGCGGCGGCCTCAAAATCCAATGCCTGACCCGCCTTCAACTTGAGTTGGCCGACCTGTACTTCGAAGCGATGATCCGAGACCGAGAATGTGTGCGCGTCGTTCAGGTCGGGATCAAACACCGTCAACGTACCGATCACCGCGCCGCTTGCGTTCTCCAGGACCGTATTGTTGCTGAGCGTAATGGCCGTGGGCGCTTCGTTGACATCTAGGATTGTCACACCTAGCCGTTTGGTGAACGACAGCCCCGGAGTACCGCTGTCGGTCACCGTAACATCCACGCCGACAGCCCCGAGCACTTCCCGATCAAACGAGGTGCCCGCGGTCAGTTTGAGTCGTCCGTCGACGATCTCGAAGCGAGTCTCCGCAGGGTCCAAGCTGAAGGTAAACGTCTGTCCGACATCCGGATCAGACACGAGCAATCGACCGACCACCACACCCACCAGATTCTCCTGCACGGTGTTGTTGGACAAGGTGATGTCGGTCGGTGCCTCGTTAACATCCGTGACCTGCACGACCAAGGTCTTCGTCAGGGTCGCGCCCGCGAAGTCCGTAGCCGTGACGCTCAAGGTGACCTGGGGCTGAGTTTCGTGATCGAGGCTAATGCCGCTTCGGAGTTTCAATTGTTGCGATCCGCTCAGGCCCACGATCTCGAACCTCGAATCGTCCACCGTCACCGTATGCACATCCCCCGTGTCCGGATCGCTAACCACGATATTGCCGACCACGGCACCCGGTGCGTTCTCCGAGACCATGGCCTGCGACAACGACACATTCGACGGCGGATCGTTGACACCGGTAATCGTGACGGTCAGCGTCGACGTGTCCGTGGCAACGCCGTCCGAAACCGTGTACGCGAAGGTCTCCGTCAGCGTTTGGCCGGCGGCCAGGGCCAGAACCATCGGATGGGCGGTCTGCAGGTGATAGGTGACCGTTCCGTTGGCTGCCCAATCCAAGCTTCCAAACGAACCTGTCACGTCGACGGTCGGATTCGTTTGCGTCCCGACCTGCGAGACGGTCAACACGGCGCCCGTATCCGGATCGAAGTCGTTTAGAAGTACATCGATCGTAGCGTTCGCAACGTTCGCCGAGATGCTCAGTGCGTCGGGCCTCGCTTGGGGAGCATCATTCACCCCCACCACGCCGACAAAGACACGGAACTGTGCTTCGGCTCCATCCGCATCCGACACGGTATACACAAAGTGGTCAAATATATCTAAGGGATTGGGATCGAATGCACCAGCCGGAAGCGCGCGGAAGCGATCGACGTGCCTCGGGTCATAGCGGAATTGACCGCCACCGAGCGAAGTAATCGTCGCGCCGAACCGGCTGACATGATCGACACTCACAACCATCGGCGTTCCGTCGTGATCGGACAGCAAAGCGACGAGAAACGCGTTGTTAAACACTTCCGTTTCATTCGCGGGCACGAAACGATCGATCACGTTGTCCTCGCCGGTCGGAGCCAGATTCACGACGACCACTTGGGCTTGACGCTGCGTAATTCCATTGGCATCTCCGTCATTCGCAGTGATCGTCACGGTAAATAATCCGTCATTGCCGTAGGTGTGCTGAGCCGTGGCGAGATTGATGTTGTTCTGAACCGTGCCGTCGCCCCAATCCACGCTGACTTGCAATCCCGCGACATCCGCCGCTCCCCGATCGGTCACGCGCACGGCGAGCGTGTTCCCCTGGGCCTCCGGATTCAATCGCAAGACGCCTCCTTCCGCGAAACTCGCCATCTCCGCCATCGTGATTGTGGGAGCGACATTCGACGCCACGATTTGCGACGCGGCGTTGCGCACGATAGCATTCTGGGCGTCGAAACGATCGGTCACGGTCAGAGCGACGTTGTAGTTCCCTTCGTCGTGGGGCGTGAAGACGAAGGTATCCGAGGTGCCATTCGGGATGGCTTGCCCATTCGCCGCCACCACCGACCACAGGAATGTCCGAGTGGCACCGGCCGGAACGGACGCCAGATTGAGACCTGACAGTTGGACGAGATCGCCTTCAAACACCGCCGTGGCGGCACCAAACGGCACGCCGATCGCTAGCGGAGTCTGGATGGCGACGTTGATCGTGATGTCGACGAAGTCCGTGGGTGAGGCGATCGTCTGATTCTCGACCTGATAAGGCTGGCCGTTCTCCGTGAAATTATCGGTGACCGTCAAACGCAGGTTGTATTGTCCGGGATCAAACGGCACGAACTGGAACTGACCTGGATCGGAGACGTTCAACACAAAGGGGGCGGCGGCCGCACCCGGTTTGGTCAGGGTCCACTGGAAATTGCGCGTGACATCCAGCGTATTGCCCCGCAACAACCCCATGGCCAACCGCGTGGTTTCCGAGGCGTCGAAGCTCAGGACTTCGCCAACCGCGCCGGCAAATTGTCCGGGGCCAGTAGGTTCCTGGTCCAGTGCGTGAATTCCCGCCACAGGATGGAACGTAACGACATGGATCAACGGTTCGCTGGGTGTGCCGTCCGAGTCGGTGACGACCAGCGTGACCGTGTAGATGCCGGCAAACTGTGGCGTCAGGCTGAAGGTCGATTCCGCACCGGCCTGGATGGGTTCGCCATTGCTGGCGTCGACGTGCCAGGCATAACTCAGCCGATCTTCTGCCCCGAGATCCGTCGACGATCGACCATCGAATTGGATGGTGTTTCCCACAGACGTGGAAGTCGTCGAACTGATCATCATGGCGGCGAACAAGCCCGACCCGAACAGACTGGGATTGGCCGGAATCTGACTGGTCGCGTTCGCGGTCGGGGCGGAGTTCCTCACGACGACTTGCTTCTCGATGAATGCGAAACCGCCGTCACGATCCGCCACCGTCCACTTCATTGTGTAGATGCCGTCATCGGCGAACTGATACTCCTGCTTGAAGACCTCCGGCGTGTCACTGTGCCACTCTGGCGCGGGACGACCGCTCAAATCGCCGCTCAGACCACCGTAGACAACATACGCCTTGCCAGCGTGGCGTGAAGCGTTGAAGGGGTAGTCCACGTATTGGTCGTTGGGGAAATCGAATCGATGTCCCGAATCCGCACCGAATACCACGTCATCAAAGCCGTCGCCATTGACGTCCCCACGGTTGTCGACCCAGATCCCCACGCGTTCGCCAAACCGGTCGAAGCTCTCGAACGGCTGGACACCTTCGAGCACAAACCCGTTGCTGCCGTTGATATTTTCCAATGCGAACTGTGGTGGCATGTTCGTGCCCAGTTGTCCAAAGATCACATAACCCTTGCCGGCTTCGTTGCCGGCACGTGAGCGGCCGATGACCAGGTCGGCGAGTCCGTCGCCGTTCACGTCGCCACCGCCGCCGACATCCAGATCCGCGCTGTTGCCGTCGTTGACGGTGGTGATCGCGAAACCGTTAATGCCATTCAGATCGGAAGCCCGCAACACACGACTCACCCCGAACTCCTCGGGAAACGGCACATTTCCATCAGGTAAGAACTCAATCAGCGGAATGTTGCCGGACGGATTGTGGAACTCGATGTTGAAGATGCGTCCGGAGAACTGCGGCCAGGCATCGGTCACCGTCACATTCGTGATCGAACTGAGTCCTTCGAGCGCTGTTTCGATGGACGCCGCGGTCGCGGTTCCCAGTGTCAGTACCCCTGTGGTCTGGCCATTAAAGCGCAGCCGGAAGGTGCCGCCCGAATTGAAGTTGTTGTTGCCCGTTTCCAGTTGCTGGACATTGGTTTGCGTGAGTTGCGACGAACCGTAGATGACATAGGCGATCCGATCGTGATCTTGATCGGTGGCCACCAGCATGTCGTTGATGCCGTCCCCATTGAAGTCGCCAATGCCGCTGACATGCGCGCCCGCGTTGCGGAAGTTCTCGGAATCGTTAGCCCGATCAAACTTAATCCCGTTACCTCCCAGGTTGTCCAAGGAGAGATGGGCCGGAAACGGATTGTTCTCATCACGTCCAAACAACACATGCACGATGCCGTCGAAATGCGCGTGGCCGCTGTTGCGCGCACCAATCATCAGATCATCCAGTCCATCGCCGTTGACATCGCCCACGGGTGCGAGCCCCAGGCCAAAGCCCTTACCGTTCCCGTTGCCCGTCAGCGAGAATCCGTTGGTGCCGTCCAGTGTGCTTAGCTCCAGAATGCCATTGGTCACATTCTGACGCCCGAAGACGATATAGACTTGCCCACGTGGCTTCCCGTAAAAATACTCAGTCCCCTCGTGGCCGTTCCAACTGTTAACGGCCATATCGGCGATGCCGTCTCCGTTGATGTCCCCAGCCGAGCTAACCGTCCAACCGCCGTGCGCAAAAGTATCCGGATCGCGCATGACGAACCCATCCGTTCCATCCAACGAGTCAACGGTTTCTTCCGCCTGAAAACCGGTGGACTTGCCAAACAGGACATAAGCTCCACCGGCTTGAAACCGGTCATAGGAATCGTAATTGGCGTTGAAATCAAAGCTCGCATGCATCGCTCCTATCAATACATCGTCGATCCCGTCGCCGTTGAAGTCATCGGCGGCGACGCTGAAACCGAAGTTACTCCTTTCCTGAGGACTGACGATTTTGAATCCATTGGTGCCGTTGAGCTCGTCCAAACGCACGCTACGGGGAAATCCGTCCGGTGTGCCGAAAATGACATACACGGCTCCGTCACCTAGCGGATCGGGGTCGCCCATACAGCAATATTTTCCGGGCGCGCCGATCACCAAGTCCGCAAAGCCATCGCCGTTGATATCGGCGTTTGACGCCACGCTGTGTCCCGCCAGATCGCCCACCACGCCGCTGGCAAACACGCTTCCCGTATAGCCGTTTAATTGAATCGTGGTCAGCGGCGATGCCGGCGTTTGATTCGCCCTGACCATCGGGGCTCCCCCGAGAACCCCGTCCAACAACCGCCGACTGCGGTCTCCCGCAACGTCACGCAAGCCTTCGTTAAACGGCCAGTAGCCAATCAAGGAGTTATCCAAGGTCGGCACATTCCCGAGCGCGATCGGAGCGATCTCCACAGCCGTCAACGCGCGATTCCACATCGTCAACTCGTCGATCCAGCCTTGATAAGCCTGGGTCGAATCGTAATCCGCGGCGATGCGGCCCAGACGCTGGCCCACGACCAGACGTTCGAGTTCCAAAGCCTTCAGCTCGATACTTTTCGTTCCTTGCGAGACGCCATTCACGAACAGTTCCGCCTGTTGTTCGGCCACGTCTCGCACCAGGGCGATATGTTGGAAAGTGTTCGTGCTCAAGACGGAGGCGAGTTGCCAAGTCACGGTCGTACCGCGCGTGGTGAAGTGAATCTTGTCGAGATCTTTTTGGTCGACTTGAATCAGGAATTCGTCGTCGTTCTGCTGGCGAATGGCGGCTCCGCTGACGATCGCGCGGGGCACGAGATCGCCGACGTTCTGTTGCGGCTTAATCCAGAACGTGGTGGTGACATTCCGCTCGCCGTTCAACGTCGCGGGATTCAACACCAGCACTTCGTTCTGGAACTTCAACGACGACTTGGTCAGATCGGTCGTCACGCCTTGCGGGCTGGTGAACGCCACATGCACCCGCAGGTTCGCGGCGTCCGCCGTGCTCGGATCGTTAGCGATCAACGTATCGATGGCCGTGCTCAGCGGGTTCCCCTGCCCATCCTCGCCGGTCTTCAGCCCCAATGTGTAGGTGGCGTTGCTTCCAACGACCGCCGCGTTGCTGATGACGATCGTTTGGCTTTCGACCAATCCCGTATTGCCATTGGCCAAGGCGAGATTCGGTTCCTTGGTGATCGTAGGTGCCAGATTGCGGACGACGATGGGGAAACGATCCACGAAGCCGCCGCCGGAGTTCGTTTGGACGATATACAGACCGCTCTGGAAGGCGGTGAAGGCCACGGGAGAATTCGCGGCAGCGATCGGCAACCCACCGCTAACAATGGGATTGCGCTGTGGGGTGGAGTCGACCAAACGCCAGGAGACACTCGGGGAAAAGTTAACCAGAACCGTCGCTCCCTCGTCAAACGCCAAGTCGGTATTGGCCGTCAAAGGCACATTGGCCAAGAACAACGTCTGTAAATCGGTCAGCCTGGCGAGCGCGTCGAGTGTCGTGGCCGACACGGGGTTCACTCCCGTCCCCTGCAAGTTCAAGGACGACAACGTGGCTAACGCACCCAACGCCGTAATGTCGACGATGCCCGCGTTGTTTGACAAGTCCAACGACTCCAGCATCCCCGCACCCGCGGCTTCTCCGGCCCGCGGACCCGACATCAAGACCACGGGGGTGAGGTTTCGCAAGTCGTCGCTGGCCAAGTTGTTGTTGGCCAAGTTCAGCGTGTCGAGATTCAAAAAGTTCGCCAGCCCGGTCAGATCACCGATCGTGGCGTTGCTGGCGTTCAGAATTTGGATCCGCGTGGCATCCGTGGCGCGGATCGGTTCGTGGACGATCGTTCCATTGGTAACCGGAATGCCCAGCGTGGTGGCGACCTTGGCGTGCAGGTTCACATCGGCGAACGTGACCAACGGATTCAACGGTTGGGAAAAAGTCTCGAAGCTCAGATGGGCGACCGTGGGGCGACCGAACGGTACATTGTCCGCCACGTCGCGGTCGCGCACTTCCACGTCTTCGGCCACAAACGTATCGACACCACTCGAACCAAAGATCCGATCGATGCCAAATCCGCCCTCAATGAAGTCATCCCCGCCGCCACCGCGAATCTCATCACGATCGGGCAGTGACGATGTCGCGTGTTGCTGGCCTCGGATGGGCGGTTTGAACTCGATCACAAACGGACTGGCCGCGTCGGTGTCATAGACGCGCAGGTAGTAAGTGCCCGCTGTCAGGGTCCGTAAATCAAAAATCGTTTGGTTCTTGGCGAGGATACCGCCATCGCCATTCAGCAGATCCGCTCGCAAGCCAACATCGGCGATGTCGGAGGTGCGCAGACGGATGTAGTTGCCGGCCTGGCCATCTCCCAGCGTGTCGAATCGGAACCAGCGTTCTTGCTCTCCCATCGCGAACGTAAACGGTTCGCTGCCGTTCTGGAACAGAATCGGCCCACCCGTACCCCGATCGGCGACGAAGGAACCGCTGCCCCGCACGGCAATGTTTTCCAGGGAGGTGTAACGACTGGGGACTTGGCTATTGGTCGGGCCTCCGTAGGAGACGTAGATCCGACCCGCATTGTTGATCGCCCCGTCCAGTTCGCCCTTGGCACCCAGTGCGCTGATGACCAAATCGTCGTACCCATCGGCATTGAGATCCAGGTTCGGCGAAACGGGGAGCGATGCGAAGTCGACGGGCGGGATCTCACGCACGACCAACGCGATGTTCGTGCCGCCCACGATGCTGTTGTCCGTGCCGGGGAAAGTCGCGGTGAACTGCAAGCGGGCGGTCGTCTGGTTCGGCACTTCCGCGGCAACGTACTTCGCTAACGCTGTCGTGGATAAGGCTTGATTAATCTTGGTGACCAAGGTTCGCAGGTTGTCACCGGCCAAGACCGAGACGTTCAGCAGGATCTTTTCTTCCACGGCCTGTGGACGATTGATCACCGTGTCGCCTTGCGTGGTTTGTTGAACGCGTGTCCCCGTCAACTCGATTTCCAGCGTGATGGTGGAAGCGGTCAGCCCCGACACGGCGTTCGCGCCGGTCACCGTCGTCGCGATCGGACCGGGAACTTGACGCGTGGCGGATCTATAGACCGGAATCGCGTAGCCCAACGGTTGTGGATCGGCATGGGCGGTTCCCTTGAAAATGATGTCCGCATCCTCGATCCGCAGGACCTGACCGTCCTTGAGATCGATCGACTGGAAGATGTAGGTCGCATCCGTAAACGGATTCACGATCGCCAGATCGGCATGGCCATCGGCGTTGAAGTCTCCCGCGGTGACCGCAATCTCGGAAGTTCCCGTAATCCCCAAAATGCGCACGGCGGGGCTGTTGAAATTGATCTGGCTGAGAGTGGCTTGACCCTTAATGAGCCGCACTTCGCCGCCGTCGCGCCAAGCGATATCGTCGAACCCGTCACGGAATACGTCGCCGATCGCAAAGGTTTCAATCTTCTCCGAGGCGATCAGGGGCAGATTGATGGAGAAGGCGAGGTCCTTAAAGTCGTTGTCGGACATGCCACCGGGGATACGCGTCAGATCCTCGAACGTGAACAGCGTCCGGTCGCTGCTGATGAACGCCAGCATCTGGTCGAATTGCCCGGGATTCGCATCGGCAATGGAAAACAACGGCGAGCGTTTGTTGAAAAAGATATCTCCACTGTTCGCCGGTGGATTGTAGTAGCTGGCTGGGTTCGCCAGGAAGTTCGCCACCGAGTCGTTCGGGATGACGAAGAAGCCAAGTCGCGTACCCACGGGGATCGATCGCGTGGTCACATCACCGACAGTCGTCGTTTGGTCGACAAATACCACCGTGCCATTCTCGATGGCTTGTCGAGCGAAGTTAACTTTGTCCGTGACCGGGTTTGCCGTGACCCGGGAGACATCAAAGTAGCCAAACGTAAAATTAAAGGCTCCCGCATCTCCCTCGAGTTTGAATTCCAACTCCGTCGTCCCCGAGGCGCCAGGGACGCCGAACGTGGAAACGGGAGACTCTCGCGTCGAGTCGGTCAGCATGCCCACGTTCTGACGAATCAAATTGATTGCGGCGGGGTCCGCTACCGTCGCCTGCGTGGCAACATCCCGATCGAGCACATTGGTCGTATTGATGAAGAACCGACCCGCATTGGCGGCAAGGCGATCATCGCTGCCGTTCCCATCGATGTCCCCCAGGACGTTCATGTGGATCTGATCGCCAAATGAAAAGTCGAAGAAGCGGGAATTGGGACGCTGCAGCGCCTTCAGGTGATCGATGGTTCCATCAGGACGAGTCTCGACACCGTTCGTAATGTCCGCCCCGGAGAAAATGTAGCCAAATGTTTGCGGTGTGTAATCGATCAGAAATCCATTGCTTCCGCTACCACCTACAACCGGGATTAAAGCAAACGTTGCCAGGCGATCTCCGACGCTGAAAATTCGCGGTGATACACTCGTCGTGCCCCCGATTTCATCCGCGACCAAATCAACATTCGTACCGTCGTATCGGTATAAGCCACCGTCTTTGGCAAACATCAAGTCGCCTTGAAACGCCTTCAGTTGAATCGCGTTGGTAATCGGGGAACCCGCGGCATCCAGAACTTGACTGGCCTTGCCATTGGTTGCGTCATACCGCCAAAGGGTTCGCCCCTCGGGCCCCGCGACCGCCGTAAAGTAAAGTGTTTTTTCCACTAACGTTAAATCGAGCGGTCGAGATCCGTCTGGGCCGGGTAGGATATCGACGATCGTTAGTTTGGGATTATTCCCCGTGGCCGTGACTAGCGGCAGGGGAGTTCCCGAATTGTTGAGGTTGCTGACGATCAACAATTCCTGGCCCGTGCAAGGCTTGGCTGCGGGACCACACACAGAGGGATCAAATCCGCCAATCATGGCGATCCGACCATCCCAAGCCACGGCAACCCCCACTTTGGTCAATGGATCAAGATGGATCGGAAAACTATTGGTGGTGCTATTGGGGTCGCCAATATTGAATTTCACGGAAGACGCGCCATGTAACGCGGGGTCGTAGTAATAAAGGAAATCATCGGTCTTGTTGGCGTTCGAACTGCTATGATCGGTCCCGAGGGATTTAATGAACAATGCATCCTCAACCTGCTCGTCCGCTAAGAACGAGGCGGCCACGAATTCACTTGAATTCACCAGCGAGTTACCAACCACGACGATCGGAAGATTGCTTTCATTGGCTGACCACGTGATTTTCCTCAATTGCGAATTGGCAAACAGCGTTTCAGCTTGTCGTCCCGTGCCGAACTGCACGTAGAAATCTCGGCTGCCCGCCGGCGCTCCGAATACCGTGGTCGGTAACGACGACATATTCAAAATGGTTGTCCCACCGGTCGTGTTGTTGGTGATTTTCGTCGCCGTGTTGTTACTCAGATTCACGCGCCACACGTTCGCGACATCATTGCTGAAACCGGCTCCGTTCAATTCTGTCGCCGCGACATAGACCGTCCCGTGTGCCACAACCACGTGCTCGATAACGTTCGCGGCGGAGAACCCCGTGATCATGTTGGTTGTGCCATTGCTGTTGATGCGCGTGAGGGTCTGACGATTGGTCGAAACATGAAAGGTATCCGTCTCGGTGGCCACAAAGTACCCAAATCCATTCGCATTAATTACGCCATTGACACCCGATACTTGCCCATCCACGGTTCTTCCCAGCGTCCCTTCCGTGGTGGAAGAATTGATCAGCAAATCCGATTTGCCGTCGCCATTTTGATCCAACATCCACAACTGGATATCCTCGAAGGCTAGTTGGGCGCGATTGAGCTTGAACGAACGGCTGTTCTGGGCATCGAGTCCGTTGGCGACGAAGTTCTGATCCCAATTGCGTTGCCACAGGATAGCGCGATTCGCCGGATCGGTCCCTTGGATGATGTTGCCCAACACCGTCGTCACGGTCAGCATCGCGCCATCGTCGCGCACGAAGGCCAGATCGGCGAAGCCGTCGCCGTTGACATCGCCGAAGGTCTTGGCGGGGCGGCCGAGCGCCGCATGATGGATCACGATGTCGGCGAACTCGTCGATGCGTTCCAAGCCGTCCATTTCGACGGGGCCAAACAGGACATAGCTGAAATTGCTCCCCGAGGCGAGGAAGTCGATCGCTCCGTCGCCGTTGAAATCCCCAATCTGTTGCAAGCTGGACAACCGAGCCCCGGGGGTCGTGCCCTCCAGTGCGAAAGCATCGTTGGCAAAGTCCGGTTTGGCGATCGCTTGCCGCTGTAATTCATCAAACTGTTTGCCGCTCGACGTCGCGCCTTGCGCACCGATGCCGATGAACATGTTAGCCACGGCGGCCGCCTCCGGAACCTCGACCAATTGCACCAACTGCGTGGGACCTTCCACGGTACCGTAGTACAGGGCGAATTCTGTCGCGCTGTATCGGTCGATCCACAAGGTCAGCGGCCCGAGCGGCACCGTGAAGTTCTGTGACGCCACCGAGGTGGCCGAAATCGATGTCGATGAAACCGTGGTGCCATTGCGTTGGAGACGCACGCCGAAGACGTTGTTACCCGCGTTCACTAGCTGGGCGGACGTGGAAAGCTGCAGCAGCGACGGGCCACTGTCTTGCAGTTCGATGCCAACGCGCGTCCCCACTGGCGCGAAGTTCACTCCATCGGTCAAGATGGCGGCGGCCGTTTGATTCGCATTGTTGGTGACGGTGAGCTGGCCTCCCGCGATCGCGAACGATCCGGAACCGGCCAACGTGAAGTTGGCCGATCGATCGACCGTAAATCCGTCGATCGTGGTCAGCGGTCCCGTGACTTGAATCAGGTTGGCGACTTCGACGCCCGTCCTACCCAGCGATTCCAGGCCGAGGAATGGGCTGCCCATCACAAAACGATAGACCTCCGGCGCGAAACCGGCCATCGGGAAGTTGGGCGGCACAATCCGCGCGGGCGGGAAGACGGCATTCAATTCGCCGCCGGTCGGCAGATGGCCAAAGATCCGATCGTTGCCGTCTCCACCTTCCAACAGATCGTTACCCAGTCCTCCCACGATCAGATCATTGCCGCCGTCGCCACGAATGGTGTCGTTGTAGGGGCCGCCCACCAACACGTCGTTCCCCGCCCCCCCGTTGATAAACACCGCCGCTGCCTCGCGCGCGCCTTGCTGTTGATCGCCAGGATTGATTCCCCACTCCTTGAAGTCCGACGGATCAATGCCTGGCTGCAGGATGAAGGTATGGTTGCCGGCCGACTGCACGGGCAGGAAGCGGAATTCGGGGGACAAGTTGACCACATCGTCGCCGCCACGCATGTCGAACACCGTCTGTTCGATATCGCGCGTTTGATAAAACAGATACTGCTGCTCAAAGACGGTTTGACCAGCCTCATTGACTGTCGTACGGAATTGCTGCGTGCCGATGTCCCAGACCAGGCTCGTGAACTCGTAACGATGCAAGGCCGTGTCGTATCGTAGCGAAACGTAATCCCGCACATCGAAGCCGCGACGATCCTTGTCCCCACCCAAGAAGAGCACGCGATCGACTCCCTCGCCGCCGTCCATCACGTCGCTCAGCGTGGTAATGGAAGTCTTGGTCGCGGGGTCGAAGACCGTATTGGGTTGATTCGCGCGAAGCGGCAAATAGTCGGGGATCAACATGAATGTGTCGTTGCCAGGCCCGCCGATCAGGAGGTCGGAAGCACCACGGTCATAGCCGCCGAAGAGCACGTCGTTCCCTTCACCCCCAAAGATCCAATCCTCCCCTGGCCCACCCGACAAAATGTCATCCCCCGTGCCTCCCAGGATCACGTCCCTGCGCACCACGTCACGACGCAGGGAAAGATTGACCACGTCGTGCGGCGTGCCGCGGTCAAACTCGATCCCATAGATCGTCGGCGTCTTGTTGGTTTTGACTTCCAGTAGGTATTCCGTATTGGCCATCAATCCCGCCAAGGCCGTGGTGATTGCCTGCGTGGCGGTAAGGGGTCCGAGAACCGGCGCGGCATTGGGATTGGTGGCACGATCGGCGTTGAAAATCGTGATCGTCAGTTGATCGGCGGGCGAGGCCGTGGCGACATCCAGCGTACGACCGGCGACCGCATCCAGTTGGAACTTGAACCAATCAATGTCGTCGGGACTGTCGATCGTCAGCCCGTCGAACAACACGCCCACCGTGGGCACCGCCAATTCATAGGCGAAGGGAGCCGTGTCGTTACGCGATGTCAAACCACTTCCCGGTGTCACCGTTTCGGCCTTATCGACCAGGATGGCATTTCCACTGCGAATCGTGATGACATCGTCCCCCGCGCCACCATCCACCCACACGGTCTTCTGCACGGTGGGGCCGACGACCACGGTATCATTGCCGTCCAAGGCGTCGATCAGGATCACCAAAAAGTCACCTTCCGGTGGCAACAAGTTGTTGATCAGCCGGGCTTGAGCGGTGCTGACGGCCATCAACGCCTCCCCCGCCACTTCGTTGGGACCGGCCGACAGGATGGTGTCGAGATCGACCCGCAAGTCTTCCGCTTTCCAGATCGGGTTGTTGTCTCCGTCGGTCGCGGTGAAGTCCAAGCGGACTTGCGCGGCGAAACTGAAGTTGCCGTTATTCTCCGTCAGCCGAGTAATCAAATGGTGGTCGGTCAACAGGCCAGGCTCGGTAACAAAGTCGACGCGTATTTCGTCCGCGGCATTCGTACCACCGACATACCAGACCTGATCCGACTCCTTCGCGTACTCTTTCCACTCGTCTCCACCCAAACCGCCGTCCATGGAATCGAGCGTCGTGCCATTCGAGCGGATGAGGATATCGTCACCGCCATTGCCGTACAGGAAATCCAGGGTGGTGCCGCCGAACAGGAAGTCATCCCGCACGCCGCCCAACACGCGATTCAATCCCGTGGTTTCCAATTGCCGCGGTCCGCGTTGTTGATTCGCGGGCAGCAGAGCATCCTCGTCCAGAATCCCGTCGTCATCCAGATCCCCATCGTTCGAAATGACATTGCCAAACTGATCGAGTGAGGAAACGATGCGACCGGAACTATCGACGAACACACCAAAATCGGCTGTGGGTCCGTTGTCGATCAAGTTCTGTACGTTACCCGGTTGGAACGCCGCGCCGGGAGTCGGGGTCAGTTCCGGTTGAGGCGGCAGCGACCACGCGTACAGCGTATTGCGGCCTTGGCCACCAATTAGATCGTCGTTCCCCTGTCCGGCGAACAAGACATCGTGATCGTTGCGATTCCCCTCGCCACTGTCGCCGAGCAGGCGATCATCGCCGCCAAAGCCATACAACACATCGCTCCCGCGACCGCCGTCCAAGCGATCGGGGCCCGCCGAGCCAATCAAGAGGTCATTGCCGTCCCCACCATTGAAGATGCCGACGAAGTCCTTGCGGTTGGCCAGCGCCGTTAGGTCGAGCGCATCGGATAAGCCCGTGGCGACAGGATTGATCACCCCCGCTGGAAACCTAGTCTCGGCGGTCACAAAGCCCAGAATGTCATTCCCAGCAAGTCCCGACAACTCGATCTGATCGATCGTCAGCGTGCCTTGCGAGTTGAGCATGTTGATGAAGTAGGCGCCGTGCGGATTGGCGTTATTCTGCAAGTGCGCGGCAAGCTGCACCTGGTTGTTAAAGTCCAAACGCAAGCGGGGCTGGGGCACGCCCTTTTCCTGACTCAACAGAATGCGATCGTCATTCGTTCCGTCCAGCCCTTGAATCGACAGGATGTCGGTGGCGTCATCGTCGGGGACGGGCGTGTCTTGGGGGTCGAAGGGATTGCGCGGCCGGTTATCGCGATGGCCATCCATCTCGTTGATGTCCGTGACCGAACCGGGGAAGAAGACAAAGATATCAATTCCCTCGCCGCCATAGAGTTTGTTGGAACCGGCTTGGCCGTGCAGTTCGTCCGTTCCAGAACCGCCCCAGATTTCATCATTGCCGCCACCGCCGAACAATCGATCATCCCCACTGCCACCTAGTATCAAATCGTCCGCTCCCACCGTCGCCGCATTGAGGTTGTCCGCTTCATGGGGACCAATCTTGGCATCGCCCTGAATGTTGTCATTGCCCGAGCCGCCATCGAGAACCTCCTTGCGGATATTGCCAAACAATCTGTCATTGCCGCTCCCGCCAAATAGTTGGTCGCCATAGAGCCTGTTTTCATCGGTCGGCAGGTTCCCAAAGTTCGTGGTCGGAGCGAAGGCGAAGAGTTGGTCGTGGCCCTCACCGCCATAGAGTCGTTGTCCGGCCAGAATCTGTCCATTCACGCCGTTCCCCTTACCCCCGCGCAACTGGTCATCGCCGCCATCTCCATAGAGTTGATCGATGCCGCCGCCACCCACGATCACATCGTCACCCGATCCTCCGCGCAGCACGTCCTCGCCGCCGCCGCCAAAGATCTGATCGTTACCGGCTCCACCATCGATGTAGTCCGGGCCGTCGTTGGGATTCTCCAGGACCAGCGAAGCGTTCATCGGATCGGGGACATGGCCATCGCCAAACAGTCGGTCGTTCCCCGCACCACCGAATAGCACATCCTGCAAGGGACCGCCAATGAGCACGTCATCGCCGTCTCCCGCATCCCCTTCCACCGGGAGGCCGAGAACGAAGACGGGCGTGATTAACGGCGGCACGTAACGACCGGGATCGGCACCATTGTTTGGCTTGCCGAACCGGTTGGGATCGGGATCGCTGGAGTGCATCCTCTCCGTCTCCACATACTCCGGTGACAAGCCAAAGTCACTCGTTCCAAACCGATAGTTCGCGCGCGTCCCCACAGGATTCCCGCCGAACAAAATATCGCGTCCCGTCACGCTTAAGTCGGTTGTGTCGTCGCCTTCGATATAGTCGTCGCCCAAGCCACCGGCGATGAAGTCATCGCCCGCTTGGCCAAACAAGCGATCGCGCCCGACTCCCGCGATGATGTCGTCATCCCCGGCTCCGGCATGCACGGTATTGTTTCCATTACCGGTCAAGATGATGTCGTTACCGCTGCCCGTCGTGATCGTGTCGTTCCCGTCAAACGCGGAGACCACGATGCCAATCGTGTGAAAGACACCTGCCTGGAATAGCATAAACCCGTCGTCGCCCAAGATCCGATTGTTGCCGTCTCCGCCGTGAATCGTGTCGTGTCCGCTGCCGCCAAAAACAAAGTCGTCACCGGCACCCAGGAAGAATTGATCGTTCCCGCCAAACTCCGAGGGGTTGCTATCGATCCGATCGAACTGCCCATTCAGAAGTCGCACGATGCCCCCATCCCCCAGGAGCATATTGCGTCCCCCGCCAGGAATACTCAGGCTCGCGTCGCCATCACGGATGATGTCCGCACCATTACCGGCAATCACGATGTCGTTGCCGCTGCCCACTGTAATCCTATCGTTGCCGCCGGCAAACGAATCGATGGACTGTGCCGTTTGCAGGTTCCCGACATGAGTAAACTTGCCCGCATCGGCGATGACGGTGTTGTTGCCGCCCAAGATCGTAATCGTATCGTCACCCATACCCGTCAGCACGAGATCGTTGCCGGTGCCCGCGGTGACGACATCGTCATAGGGTGTATTGCCGATCGAGGTGATGGAGGTGACGAACATGCCGAGAAACTCGAAAGCGGCGGGATCGGTCACGATCAGATTGTCGCCACCCTGCGCGAACACGTGGTCATGGCCGGCACCGGTAAAGATTCGATTGTTTGAGGAGTTTCCGGTGACGCGATCGTTACCGCTGCCGGTGGTGACCCACTCGGCCCCCACGTATTTCGTGCCGTTCAACGCCACCGTGACATCCGTCGTCCACAAGCCAAAGTTCAGGTGGTCGAATTGTCCGGCGCGCATATCGATATTGCCGGTAAACGTCGCCCCCTGGGCAAAGACGATTTCGTCGTTATTCGTACCGGTGATCAGATTCTCGATCGACTCGAAGGTAACGATGGAGCTTGTCGGGAAGATCGTGCCGCTGCCGATTTCGCCACCCCGCACCTGGCCTTGATTCGTTCCGGTCACATTCGCCAACAACGGGAAGGTGACGCTCGCGAAGGTCAACACATCTTGGTCGTTGGCGCTGACCGAATTACCTTTCACCAGGCCCGTGATCACACCCTCCGAGAGGAAGCGGAAGGTGTCGTTGAACTGACCGCCGGTCAAATTTTCGATCGAGGAGAACAAGAAGGAGCGATCGGCCGCGCGAAGCACCTCACCCGAATTTAACCCGGATACGACCCACTCCGCGACACGGTCTTCGCCAATCAAAGTATCCGCTTGTGGTGAACCGACCACGCTGTCAATATTCCGGAACGTCCCGCCAATCCCGGTCGACCTCAACGTGTTGCGATTCACTTCAATCGGTGTCGTGTACGCGGCGTAGTTCAAAGTATCCGCTCCACCGCCACCATCGATGTCGCCACCAACTCCCTTGCCATCGCTGAAGACAAAGACATCGTCCTGATTGCCCGCGAGCAGATGTTCGAAGCCCGAAAACGTGAACAGCCCCGCGTTGATATTGCCCCCGTTATCCTCGGTGATATTCCAAGTATTCACATTGTGTGGACCAATGATGCGCGACACGATCAAGCGATCCTGGTTCGAGCTACTTCCCGTAACGTGGCCGATACCAGTGATCGGGATGGCCTTGCCGCTAGGGCTGGTACCCGCCGTCAGTTTATTGTTGCCGCTGATGACCGAGACCGTCCCATAGGCGACCTCGATCGGTTGAGTCACGGCGGCGAACGACAATCGATCGTTCTCTGTCGCCTCGTTCCCCAAGATCACGTCATCGCCCCAGTTGTCGCTGAAGAGGAACGTATCGATTCCCAATCCGCCCGTGAGCCGATCGTTACCCGGTCCCCCGTCCAGGATGTCGCGACCGCTTCCACCAAAGGGTCCATCCGCTTTGGGATCGTCGCTACCGCCAAGGATGTCGTTCCCCGCCCCGCCCAACAGCGTCAGCGGAATCGTCACGCTGGGATCGACGGTGAAGACATCGTCCCCCTCGCCTCCTTCAAAGTGAATCCCGCGAATGTTGTTAAAGACTTGGGTGGCGACTTTGTCGCGTCCCGTCGGCGTCTTGTAGAAGTACGTGACTTCCACATCCGCCGTGCCGTTGGGATGCGAGGCGATCTGTTTCACGAAGAACTTCTCGCCAATGTCTTTGTTGAACGAGTTGTCTCCCGTGCGACGCGCGGCGTACGGACCGGCATTGATCACCAGCGATTCCGGCGTCACCTGGGATTCTGTGGTGACCATCTGTCCTAACGTGAAAACCGTTTGCGGGCACGAATGGTTGAAGGCGAACAGCCGAGCTCGGATCAGTTCCAATTGCTCGCTGCCAAAGGGATGATCGACCACCAGCCGAATGAAGGCATCCAACGTGCCGCTGACATCAAAGACGCAGAGCCCGGGAATGTTAGGTGTCGGCGCGGGGCTCGGTTGCAGCAGGAACTGATCCGCCAACTCGTCCAAATACAGCTTGCCATCGCCGTCCGAGTCATTCCAGTTGAAGCGGATTCGAGCGTCGATACCTCCTTCCACGCCGACCGAGACGATCCCCAGATTCACCGCCACACCCACGGTGACTTCGAGTCCTAGACCGAATTCGTCGATATCCTTACCCGTGGTGACATTCTCCAAGTCGCCAAAGTAAATCCCTTTCCAGAAATCCCCTCCGCCACTGACAATGCCCCGCGTATCAAAGCCCAGCGACAAATCGAGGAAGGCATCGAACGTCACGCCCACCGTGGCGTAGATGGGAAACGGTGGCACGAGCGGCCCAAAACTCTTCTTGATCGGAATGTTCAATTCCAGGCGTGGGATATCCCATTGGATGATGTCCACGATCTCGCCCGTAAAGAGCTTGAAGACGTTGGAGGGGTCGGACAACAACGGGATCTTCAGACCGAATCCATTGCCACCCGAGGAATCGGGAACTCGGGTCAACTTCTTCAAGGTCGAGGAAGTGTTGTTCCGCTGCGCCGTGGTCTTGTTGGGATTGGGTTGGCTGGAAATCGCGTCGAAGATCCCTTGTGAGATTCCACCGGTCGACGAGCGTTCGATGCTGCTGGTGAAGTTGTTGGCGACTTTGACCGCGGCTCCCTTGTTCCGCAAGTCGACCCCTCCGGCACTCAAGTCCAGCGTGCCGAAATTGATCTTCAAACCTCCGGCTTCGTCCCGCATCTGCTGAATGGCTTCCACCGTATCCAGGATGTTCTTAATGAGGGTCAGGATGCGTTCCGCTTTCTGAGCCAGTTCGAGTCCCTTCGGGTTCGGGCTGCCCAAGAGCACGGCCATCGTGAGGAACGTCACTTTGGGACCGCCGACAGCCTGCGAGAAGTCATTCAGTCCCGGCACGGGTTCCGAGAGGAAGTCGATCATCGGCTTGACCGGTTGAATGTACTCCTCGAAAAATCCGAACAACGGAGCGGCCACCTTGTCGAAGAAGCCTCCGACATCCAGGGTCACGTTGTGAAACTTTACATCGGGCCTGCCACCGCCGATGATGCCATCCCGCGTCGTGACACCGATCCCCCAAGACAACGTGAAGTCGGTGGCGATCTCCGGCAGATTGCTGCCCGCCGACGTGTCGGCCGTCAATTCGAGATCGACATGGACTTGGGTGTTGATGCCCGCGTTGAACAGTTCCTTGAACGAAGTGCGGCGCATCTCGGCGAGCGTCAAGCGATTGTCGGGATCGTTATCGGGGTTCGCCAGATCGACAAAGATTTGGCCGGAAAATCCGGTGGCATTGGCCACGGCGCGGCCGTTCTCATTCGTATCCGTCCCGATGGCACTCGCTTCAGCCTGCAACCGCAGGAAGAAGAGTTGGGCCGTCAGCGATGTCCCCGGAGCCAGGCGGACGCTGGCGTCCAGCGTGATTTCCGGTTTGGGACCGCTGGGCAAGGGGAAACCATTCACATAAGTGACATTCTCATTGAGCTGGAAGTAAAAACCATCGGTCAAGTTAATGCCAAAGCCAAAGTCGAAGGCGTAACTCCAATCGATGAGCACACCGCCGTCGGTTTCAAATTCAAATACGAGGGCATCGACACCCAGATCGAAGTCGGTGCGAATCTGATCGGCGCCTTTGACGTGCAGATTGATTTTGAAGTCGCCATTGATCAGATCGAGCGTGACATCGACTTGTTCGGATCGCGCGACCTTCACCGAGCTACCCGCCGCGACGACCAGAAGGTCAGCCCCTCCTGGACCCAAGGAATCAAACAGCAGCGTCTGGATCTTCACTCTCAGCGATTCCGACAGATCCTCACCGCGAGAGAGGAGATCGTCGAGGCTGTTCAGCATGCCGTTCAGCTTGCCGATGAATGAATCGTCGAGATTGGCGGAGCCTCCCACCAACGGCAAGGACCGAATCAGATCGCGCGCCAAACCATCGCTGAGCGCCGACACGACCGTTTTCGCGCCCGTAACGATCTGTCGCAAGTTAATCTTCTTGAAGTCGACTCCCGACAACAGATTCTCGACCTTGAATACGGGTCGCGGATTGTTGACGGCCACGGCGGCCTGAATCGCACCGGGGAACTGCCTACCCAAGACGTTCGCGTCCAGCGACGCCGTGAGAATCCCATTGAGCGCAAAGTCGATCTTGCCACCGAAACCGGTCTCCGTCGTGTAATCGACCGTGATGGTTCCCGTCTTCGGCGTTAAGAAACGAACTTGCGTTTGGCCGCGAAACAGTCCCGCGGCGACCGTCGAAACCACGTATTGGGCCGGCAGCACCACCACGTTGTTCAATCTCACCGTCACCGCCGTGCCTGCCTTCAGCGGTTGGGACAGAAACACTTGTTTCGCGTCCGCTTCCATGAACGTATCCGTCAAGCTCTGATCGGTCTTGGCACGCAGCACGGAGAATGGCACCGCCTTGCCGAGCAAGCGCGGCACGCCGGCGCTGTCGTTCAGCAAGACATTTCCCGGACTGTCGTTCGGGACAAGATCGTTCTTGATCCCAATGGTCAACGACGCCGGTTGCGTTTCTCCATCCTTTTGATACTCGGCGACAATCGCGCCGGACTGGCCCGGTGTGAAGGTGATGGTGCGACCGTCCACCGAGTACTCGGTTCTCGGATTCAACACGCGTCCACCGACACTCACCACCACCAACGAACCGGGAGCCGGATCGTGATCGAGGCTCAACGTCAGACGATTGGGCTGCGCGGCGGCGGTCTGCTGCGTGGATTTCAATAGATCCAAGTTGCCGGTCAAGCCCGCGGTGATCGGGCCGATCCCCGCCGAGACGTTGATCTGCGAATCGATCTTGGCCGTTAGAGCGAACTGCGTGCTGTCCAGCAAGTAGGGCGTGAACGTCTGGAAATTAAAGCCAAAATCGATATCCAAATTGCCGCCCAGCACGAAGTCGATCGCGCCGCTGGTCGTGATATCGAGCGGTCCTAGATCGGGCAATTCAAAATCGAATCCCAGCGGCACGTTGATGCTCGGAGTGATACTCAAGCCGATCAACAGCACGGGCTGGAAGCCGTTGGCCGGGTTGTTATCCGCGTCGACAATATCACCGCGCAGCGACGGCGTGATTTGAAAGCGATCGGTCGAAATGCCGGTCGCCGTGCTGACTTCCGTTTCAATTGCCTCGAACGCCTTCTTCAATTCGGCATCCAACCGCTCGAACAGATTCGCCCGCGAAGTCACTTGGTTGCGAATCTCGGCGAACTTGTCCTGAAACGGACTCAGATTCGCCACGGAACCGGGCAAGGCTTGGATCGCGCTTTCCAACGCATCGACCGTGCCAGCCAGTCGTGAAGCTTGAATAAAATCGACCGTTTGCACTTCGGCCGTCGTGCCCGTCACGCCTTGCGTCTTGGTCTTGGTGAGGACCGTCAATCCGGTGTCGCTTCGGCCGCGCAGGTCCGCGACATCGCCGCGAGCGGGATTAAAGGTCACTTCATACGGGCCGCCACGCTCGCCCGTTACCGCCGTGACGTTGTCGTCCGACTCGTAGTGAATCTCGATGTCTCCCGCACTGATCGGGGTGGTCTGGATGGAAGTCACTCCCGAGCCGTTGGTCGTGGCGATGATTTGGTTTGGCTCACCCGCATTAACCGTCGTGCTGCCACCGTTCGGAGGCACCATCAACGGGAACGACGATCCGTCGGGCAGCAACACCATCAACATCGAGTTTGGCGTGACGTGCCCCGCAAGGATGATCGTTTGGCTTTGATTCGGGGTCGCGGCCACAATCCGCGTGGTGGCTTGCAACGCCGCCAGCACTTCCGCCGCCGACGCTTGCGCGCGTACCGCCGCCGACTGGAACAGGTCTCCCGATCCATTCTTGGCGGAAAGGGTAAAGAGATGCTCGGCATTCACCGCCGCTCGGAAATCTCCGAAGGCCCGGTTGATGGAAGCGATCTGGTCCGAAGTGCCGCCCAATTCCGGCAGCAACTCCTTGAGTTGCTCGCTCAGTAAATTCATCGTGGCCTGGTCGGGTCCGCCCAGCAACGCGTCCGCCGCGCGGAGCATGCCATCGGTCACGGCGAGCACGTCATTCGGCGTTTTGTTGATCACCGGCAACGGCGTATTGAGCCCCTTAATGTCACTGCTGCGCAGCGTCTCCACCACTTGTTTCAGCACGTTTACGATGTCTTCGACGGACAGATTGCGGAGGTCACCCAACCACTCCTGGAACTTGGTCAGCTCCGTGGTGTCAAACTCCAATTTTGGCTTGATCGATCCCGCCGACTCGGGCATCAATGTCGCCTTGACTCGTAACTCCGGCGCGGAGGCCGGCAGCAGATCGCTCACCGCCTTCAAATTCAGCTCGCCGCTATATAACGGCCCGGCGCTGGGAGGTTGCAACTGGACCACATCGCGGAGGCCGCTGGAAAACTCTCGCAAGCGAATCTTGCCATCCGCGGGGGTGTTATTGGGGCCGGGCAGGTCCTGTAAGACCAACGTGGGCTGCAGCGTAAAGCTGAGCAGTTCATTGTTCGTGCCGCCGCCCACCAACCCAACGTTGAAGATCCCCAGCGACGCGAAGAGGTTGGCCT
>JBGTHH010000618.1:0-2508 GCA_041746275.1 Pirellulaceae bacterium
CGGGCGGCCCGACGCAGTTCGAGACCTATGATCCGAAACCGCTGGCCCCCATCGAGTATCGCGGACCTTTGCAGGCGATCCAGACCAACTTGCCGGGCGTGCTCTTCAGCCAGTACATGGTTGAACAGGCCAAGATCGCCGACATGCTGACGATCGTGCGCTCGATTCGTCACAACAGCAGTAGTCACGATCCGTCCAGTCACCTCACGCAGACCGGGTACTACAAGTCGGGCCAGAAAGGTGGCGTGAATCAGATGCCGAGCATCGGCGCGATCGCCACGCGTTTCCGTGGTCCCAATCATGCCGCCATGCCGGCGTATGTGGCCGTTCCGCAAGTGATGCGTAACGGTGGAGCGGCCCAGCTTGGACTGGCCTGTGCTCCCTTTCAAACGGGTGGCGATCCGAACTCAGGCAAGTTTGAAGTCAAGAATTTGGGAACGCTCGAATCGCTGAATATCGACCGCTTGGGAAGTCGCAGTGAATTGCTGGCTCAATTGGACGCCCAGCGGCGCATCCATGACATGAACGGCTCGGCCGAGGCCGTCGATCAATTCACGCGCCAAGCGTTTGATCTGGTCACCGGCTCGCAAGCCCGTGCGGCTTTCGACATCGGCAGCGAACCCGAGTCCATGCGCCAAGCCTATGGTCGTTCCACAGTCGGTCAGAGCCTGCTCCTGGCGCGACGTTTGGTCGAAGCCGGGGTAACATGTGTTTCCGTTCGCGTCACGGGTTGGGACGACCACAGCAACATCGCCAAGGGACTGGCCAGTCGCGGTCCGGCTTACGACCAGGGACTCGCGGCGCTGGTGCGGGACCTGCATGAGCGGGGACTCGAGCAAGACGTACTGGTCGTGGCGATGGGCGAGTTCGGTCGTACTCCCAAGGTGAACAAGTCGGCGGGACGCGACCATTGGGGATCGCTCATGAGTGTGCTGTTGGCGGGAGGCAAATTGCGGCGCGGTGTCTTTGGCGAGTCGAACTCGAAGGGCGAAGTACCCGCCACCATGCCGTACCGCCCTGAGCACGTGCTGGCCACGATCTATCGCCATCTTGGCATCGATCCCTCGCAAACGTTTGACGACTTGTCCGGTCGGCCCCGTTATATCCTCGAAGACCGTGAAGTGATTCGGGAAATCTTGGTGTAGCAATCCTGGAGTCGTGACATCAATGGCGAGCAGATCAATCAAGCGAACCCCGCCAAGTCTCCAATCCCACCAGCTCGGCCGACGCGGGCTATTAAAAGGCCTCTCCGCCGGCATGCTTGGATTTGGCTTGTCCGATTGGTTGACGCTGGAGGGGAACGCCCGGACACTCGACACCACACCCGCCCCCGCGCGGAACGTGTTGGTGATTTACGAGGAGGGTGGAATCAGCCAGATGGATACCTGGGACCCTAAGCCTGAGGCGCTCGTCGATCATCGCAGTCCCTTCGCGCCCATTGCGACGAACGTTCCGGGGATCCAGTTCACCTCATTGATGCCGCACTTGGCCCACCAGGCCGATCAACTCGCGGTGGTCCGATCCATGACCACCACCCGCGTCGCGGGGCATATTGAAGGTTGCTTGGAGTTTTTCAAGGGCTATCGCTACGACTCGCCCCTGTTCGGCATCGCCAATGGGAACTTTCGCTCGCATCGATTTCCCGATCTCGGAGCGGCAGCGACTGAACTGCTGGGCACCGAGTGCGCGGAACTGCCGGGATATATCCTGTGCCCCGGCGCGAACTTGCCGAATCTCGTCAGCAATCCAGGTTTCTTGCCGGCTGGTCGAGCTCCCTGGCGACTGGGTACCAAAAGCTTGGGAGAGAATCTGGCGGATCCCCAGTGGCGCGTCCGATCGTTGGAATTGCAAAGCGGCCTGAACGAACAACGCCTGTTGGCGCGCCGCGATTTGCTAGATCGACTGGACCAGTCGACCACTCCTCGCGACGCCAATAGCGAGGCCGTGCAGCGTTATCGTGGTTACGCGCTCGACCTGCTCACCAGTCCCACCGTGCAACAGGCCCTGTCGTTGAAAAACGAACCCGAAGCCGTATTGGATCGTTACGGTCGCGACCATCGCGGTCGTTGTTACCTTTTGGGTCGGAAGCTCATCGAAGCAGGCGTGCGTTTCGTGACGGTGACGGTCATCCAACCGCCAGAGTTGGTGGGCCGTCCTGGGTATGGGGAGAAAAATGGTGTGTTCTTGAATTGGGATCACCACGAAGGGATTTATCAAAACGGGCCGTGTGGTGGACCTCAGGGGATGAGCAATCAAGAGCGTTACGGCCTGCCGCATCCGGTGATGATGCCCAGTCTGGATTGGTCGCTGAGCGCGTTGCTGGAAGACATGCGCCAACGAGGCTTGTTGGATGAAACGCTCGTCTGCATCATTACCGAAATGGGACGCACGCCGCGACTGAACAAATGGCAGGGTCGCGATCATTGGGCGCGGGCGATGTCGATCGCCTTCGCGGGCGCGGGCGTCTCCGGTGGCCAAGTCATCGGCCAAACGGATCGCGAGGGAGGC
>JBGTHH010000619.1:0-11093 GCA_041746275.1 Pirellulaceae bacterium
GAGAACCAGGTACTCCCGAGCGACAACGCCCTACCGGAAGATTCCCTCGAGTGCCAACTCGATGACTTTGACTTCGATTTCGACGACGACTTCGAGGAAGAAGCCGAAGAAGATTGGCAAACCGAAGCCGAACCGGAGTTCATGGCCCAGTGGCACTTTCCTCCCGAATCGGGCGAACCGTAGAGCGTGTCCGAAAAGGGGCTGACCGTCTCCGGCGACGCCGCTTTTTGACTTTCACTTGAAGATTAGTTCCAGGATTTCCTAACGCGGCGGAGCAGCAATCAAACAGTAGAACGGAACTCGTTCCGTTCGAATCCGTGCCGTCCGCGGCAAACGGAACAAGTTCCGTTCTACAACATGCGCGAACCTGGGCTGGAAGGCCACGCCGCAACGAAATCGCAGGCTCTTGTCGAACGGCGGCGCAGGAACTAACCTTGACGAAGCGATCCACAACTTTAATTGCTTGAGCGTCGATGTCCAAGACTCGCCCCAAAACATTTGAATATGTCGAACCGATCGGCGCTCGCGTGCTCGTGCGTAAGGATGAACCCAAACGCGAGACCAAGGGAGGCATCGCCCTGCCTGATGTTGCCGAAATCCCCACCATCACGGGACGAATCGTTACCATCTCGGCACAGGTGGAAAACGATGCCGACATGCCGCTAAGGCAATACGATCGCATCTTGTTTCATCCCAAGGGCGCGATCCCCGTCGACTTCGAGGCCGACAACCAACTGTTCGTCGTCCCCGTCGAGGATGTTGTGGCCGTCTTCCGGCGCGAGCCTCCCGAGTCGTCCGCCCCGAGCGAGTAGCTGATCCAGGGCACTGGGGTGATTGGAGTCGTCCTGCGGATGCTGCTCCTCGCTGGGATCGCTCGCCATGCGCAATCGCAGCAGCGCGCTCGCCGCGTGATAGCGCGAATGCACGCCCGGTTGTGGCCAGAGCCCGCCGCCCAGCACCAGCAGGCTCAGGATCAAGACGGCGATCCGTTCGCTCGGCTTGGCCCTCAGCGAGACGGTGGTGACGTGCCGCGTGCCGGTGAAGATCCGAAAATAGACGCGGAGGATCGCGATACCATTCAAGGCCGCGGCGAGCACCACCGCTGTGCCAGCGAGCGGATAGACTTCGACCGTGCCTTCCACCAACAACTCCATGCCCACAAAGCCCAGCGTTCCTGGAAAACCAATGGACGACAATCCCATCAGCAGGAACAGCGAGGCCAGGATCGGCATGTGGTCAAATAGGCCATGAAACTGATCGAGCGTGATCCGTCCAATCCTCGCTTCGACCGATCGCAAGGTGAGCCCCAGACCTCCCAGCGACAAGCCCACGGAAAGCCACACACACAAGGCTCCGGTCATGCCGATCGGTGTGACGATCTCCAATCCGGCCAACACCAAGGACGAGTGGCTCAGGAAGAGAAAGCAGAAGAAGCGGCGCGCATCGGTTTGAACCAACGACATCCCTGCCGCATAAACGGCGGTGATCAGCGACAAGATCGCGATCCATTGCATCGCCCAAGATGGAGCTACTGGCACCACCAGTCGCATGACGGCATACGCGCCGCTGACCGGAGCGACAAAGAGCAGGGCCGTGCCGAAGCTGGCTTTCTCAAACAGATCCGTTAGCCACGGATGCAGCGGCACCACGCCCGCGCGGAGCAAGCCGGCCGTGGTCAGCATGGCGACGCCGGCGAGGAGCGTTTTCGAGCCGGCGAACGAATGCTCCACCAGGCTCCAGCCCACCCAGAGCAAGGCGACGAACAAGCCCATGTGCAGGGCATAGACACGCGTGCAGCGCTGACGGCGTTTCAGCTCCAGCCAAGGCGGAATAATGGACAGGGATAACAGGGCGATGATGAACCGCGGTTCGCGACAACTGAGCGTGGCCAATGCGATCGATTCCGAGAGCAGGGTCAAGCCAAATGAAAAGCGGTCGACCTTGGTGCGCTGCGTCGACATGATCGTCAGCAGGTACAAGAGCGCGGTCAACGGCAGCAGCGGAGCACTGAGCTCGTCAATCACAAAAATGTCACGATGCGCGAGCAGCTTGAGCAGATCCCAGTGATCGTGGGCTTGAAACGTATGCAACGTATTGAAGTCAATCCATTCGCCAACGGTGAACAGGACGGTCAGCAAGCTAAATACACTCGCGTATCGACGAGCGACCGCCGTGTCACGCTGCCAGCCACAGACGATGGCTCCGAGCAACGGAATCAGAATCGAAGATTCCAACCACGGGAAGTGAAGTTCGGGAATCAAGGGAGTTCTCGTTCCGGCGGTTGGTAGTGGGGCAGGGCAGCAGAGGGACTGACGAAGGGTGGCGACGAATCAACTTCGTGCGACAGAAAACGGGTCCAACGGCGTTCCATCCGATCCGACCAGAGAAACACTTGCGTAAACGGACGGACAACGAATTCATCCAGCAGCGTATCGAGATACCCTCGCTCGGCCGCCAGTCGATACAGCGTCGCACCCAACGGACGCGAAACGCGACTACGCCAGAAGCCCTCCCGCACTTCGGGCAGGCGTTCCCCCAACGCATTCTCCATGGCGTGATAATCCTTTAACAACGACGGAGCGCGCAGCAACTGCAGCGTCCTCATGCAGGCATGGCCCATGATGTGGCAGAGCGCGAGGTAGCGGAGTCCACAGCCGATCTCCACGACGATGATGCTGACCTGTGTCAACGAGGCAAAGGCTAGTCCGCTCTTCACATCCGACTGGACACGCGACGCCATGGCGGCAAATACGGCTGTGACCGACCCGAGACCAATGACACACAGTCGCAAAGGCAGGGAGATATCTAGGAGCGGACTGACGCGCAGCAACAGGAAAGCACCGAGATGGACCGACAGCGCGCCATAGAACACGGCGCTCGACGGAGTCGGGCCCTCCATGGCACGCGGCAGCCATCCAGAGAAGGGCACGAGCGCGGACTTGCCCGCCGCCGCCATCAGTAGCAACAGTCCGACCAATAGCGCATTGGTCTGCGAGATCGTGGCGACTCCTTCCGGCCAAGGCCCCGCACCCGTCAGCTCCTCGAAGTCTCCCGCACCCGTCAAATGATGAAGCACCAACGCACCTAACAAAAAGGCCGCGTCGGCGAAGCGATAGACACTCCACACGCGCTGACCATTTTGCACCGGGTTCTGACGATGATGAAAGAAAGCGACGAGCAAGGCGGAGGACAGACCCACCAGCTCCCAGCCCAGGAACAAGGTCTCGATCGTCCCCGCCAAAGAGGACAAGACCATGCCCAATTGGAATAGTGCGTAAAACAGAAAGAAGCGGTGATAACCCGCATCGCGATGCAGATAGCGACTCGCAAACGCCCCGATCACTCCGCACAACACGAACGTCAAAATCACAAACGGAACCGATAACCGGTCGAAGACGAACTTCATCGAGAAGTGGAAATGCTCCTCGGGAATGCTGACCCAATTCCCCAAATCGATCGGCACGTGACGCACGTCCGTGAGTAGCATCGTCGCCAGAATGGTCAGTGCAGCCAGCAAGGCCACGACGACCGACGACTCCGTCAAGGCGACGACCAAGCGTTCGGTCAAGCGGATTCCCAGCAGCAGCGATAGGCCGATGATCGCCAGCAGCAGCGCGGGACTAGCGACCACCAACATGCCCGTGATCGTTAGCACGACTGCACCCCCAGGCCATCGTTTGATGCATGGGTTGCCCCGTTACCAACGACACCGTTATCCGCGACCGTTCCGATCAGCGCGAACGGCAGATGATCTCGCCACCCCGAGTACCACTCGGGTGAACTCGTGGCCCAGGGCAAATCCTTGACGTTCGTCAGGTACGGCTCGAAGCGTCCGTGACGGTACTGTTGAATCCGCGGTTGTTGGGGATCGAGGATCGCCAATTGTGCCCAACCGTTACGGCAGATGCGTCCGATAACGGGATTGTCCTCCATGATCTGCAGCATCGACTCGGCCGAGGATTCGATGACAAACAACACGCGTACTGGTTCGTGAATGTCGACACCTTGCCAAGGCAAGCCTGGTCGCAAGTCGCTGGCCGCCCCATCCATGACGCCCAGCAGCGACGTCACGTTGTGAGGCAACTTGGTGCCGCTCCCCCAGCCCTGCGAATCGATCGCCGACAAGGTATAGAGCAGATTGATCCCTTCGCAAACCGGAATGACCGCCGCCAGGATACGGGCCAGAATCGAGGAACGTTCGTCGTCCTGAGTCGGATCGTAGGACATGAGGAAGGAACGTCGGTCGAGGTAGAGTCCGCGAATACGGTCGCGACGCCCCACGAAGCAGACGGCGTTGGTGCTGTTACCGTATTCGGGACGCGTCTGTGCCAAGTCTTCGGAACGTTCCTGAACGTGTCGTAACGCCTCCGCGGGTGACAAGTCCAACCGCGCCGACTCAAAGCGACGACATCGTTCGTGAGCATTTTGCTCGGCCACTCGGGAGAACAAACTTTGTGCGAGACGAAACGAGCGAATCTGGTTGGTCGGCAGCAACTCCAGATCAAAGAACGTAATCGCTTCGGTGGCGGTGTTGTGCAACCCACCGATGAAGTGCGTCTCGTCGGGAATCGGCAACCCATGAGCGGCCAGGATGCGCCGCACGCGCGCGTCGTTCAGCATCGCGGCCAGTGCTCGAGCATTGGCACCTCCGGGATTTCCCGAACAGGCACCACAATGATAAGCCGACTCGTGCGGGTTGTTCAGACAACTCGATCCGTGTCCCAGGAAAATTACTAGCCGCGCGAAGTTGGACGTTAGCCCGATATCGCGCAGAGCCTTCTCCGCCATCCCCGCCATTTCGGAGACGGTGAAGCCGATCTGATCGCCTGCTGGTCCTGCTGGTTCCTCAGGAGGGCGTTCCAATCGCAAGCGTGTCACGATCGGCGGTGCCACAAATTGCTGGGCCGTGTGGTGCATCCGTGCGGTCAGTCGCGGGAACAGAATCCGACTCACTAAAGGAGCTGTGGCCAAAGGTCCCAAGAGGGTGGAAACCAACGCACCCGCAACCGACGTGCGCGTGCCCATGTGTAGGCTGTGCGACGCGGAACCCAGAGCATGACGTACCTTGGACCGAGTACGATGCGTTTCCTCCAGAGAGAACACCACTTCCTCGGTCACCCAGTGCCGCGGTTTGATGACGATCGGACAGAGCGCTGCGTAGTGGGCATCGGCCGCGCCGCGATAATACATGGGCACGCCAAAGAACCCCGCAGTACCAAACGTCTCTACATCCGGTGTTAACTCCTCGAGGTGACGGCGAAAGGACTCCTCGCGAGCATCAATACAGCAGACCACTTGCAGTTGCGGTTGCGCGGGTTTCTGTGGTGGCCGCGAGGTTCGTACCACGATCGCATCGAGTGCCTGTCGCGCCACACGTCGCTCGAATGCGGCATGATAGATGCGTCGCCGTTCGTGGGCCGAGAACGCGGTGGTTTCCCGCAGCAGTTCAGACCAGGCCGCTGCGGATAAATCGGCGAGCGTCTGCGGCAGCCAGCCATTGATCTGCGCGATTTGGAAGATCGCAAAGGCCTGCTGGTCCTGCCCTGATTGAACGGATTCGGATTGCGGCAGTAGTTCACAGCGTTGTTGCAGCACATCTCGAAACCGCTCGAGTGTGCCCGTGTATTGAAACGCCTCGCGGGCGACATGCTGCAGGGCGAGTCGATCGAGTATCAAACGGATCGCCAGGAACTCGATCAACGAGCCGGGTGCGGACGGCAGATGAACGCGATCGGGTCGGACTTCCGTTTGCCAGATCATGCCAGCCCAGCCGCGGAGCGCCAGCAGCGTGGATTGCAAGAAGTCGGGATAGTCGGCCCGCTCGACGCCCAATTGCTCCAGGGACTCGGCGATCGATGCCAGCGGTCCGAGGCCACGTCGCGTGATACTAGCCAATTCATCGGGCAGCTTACGCATCCAACGCTTGGCGAACATCCGGCGTCGACCGTGCAGTTCGCAGAACGCCGCAAACAAACCGCGCTGACGATCAGGGAGTTTCCAAGCGGCGTAACCCTGATCCAGAAAGGCCGCACAGAAGCCGACAAGCACTTCGTGAACCAGCGGATCGGACTCCATCTGACACAGGTGTTTCAATAGGTCTTGGTGGCGAAGCAACGGGCTGGCTTCCGTGACCTTCGTCGGCACCACGCGGACTCCTTGCCGCACGATCCGCCACAGCAGATGCAGGCAGACACTCTCCCAACGTCGGTCGTCCCAATCCTCGATCGATGCCAGCGGAAACGCCGCCAACACCTCGCGCCAAGTTACAGGGAGATTACATTCGGTGCCTGACGCGACCACGGGCTGGGGTTTCCGCAACTCGCGCATGATCCAATGTCGAGTTTCGGTCAGCAGATGATCGCGCGTCTCCCGCGTCACTTCGGGACGAAAGCGTTGAAGAGCGTCGGTTTCGGCAATCACCCACCGTAACTCGCGGGCATGGCCACTACGCAGGGGATACTGCAAGATGTTCAGTCGCAGGTCGCCGCGACGGACAAGACCGGCGATCGTCTCTTCGGCGTGTTCCGCGAGATCCTCCGCGAGCACCTCCCGCAGCTCCTCCACGTTGATGCGACCGCGTTGCAGCTTGCTGAAGTAGCGGCCTTCTTCCAAGTAAGGTTCGCAGCCATAGACTTGCGAGACCATCCTCAGGGCCTGATCAAAAGGCAGATGTTCCATGCCCTGCAACGGATTCAGAAAGGCGAAGGCGGTAATCGGCCCCTGGGGCGGCAGTAGTTCCGCAGCCTGTTCGATAATGTGCTGTAGGTGGGCGGGGTCGAGCATCGTGTCGTGGGCGAAACTCGCCGAATTCGGCACCGCGACGCGGCGAGGCGTGGCGGGAACGATCCGCGGCGGTAAGTTCGATTACGCTCCCATTTCGTGCGGCGGGCGGTGATACGATGTCGCATCACCCGATGGAATTCTTATACGTACAGTATCGTGCGCTGGATAGGCATTCCGGCCATTACAAATTCGTAAGGTTGCGTCAACCGCGATGCCCAATTGCGTTAGAATCAACTCGAAGTGACGGTGTCCGAGTCGCGGTAAGCCGACTCGCCGCATCCGTCGCCACCGCGTGCTGGCGGTAGTGCCTTCGAGCTTCAACGGGAATCGACGAGCCGCACATGAATCTGTTGGTCGTGGAAGACGACGCGGTGTTGGGCAAGGCGTTGCTCAAGGGACTCTCCGAAATTGGGCACCGCTGCCAATGGGTCCAAAGCGGCCAAGAGGGTCTAAGCTTGGCGGCTTCACAATCGTTGGACGCGATCGTGCTCGATGTCATGCTGCCTGATATTTCCGGCTTGGACGTGCTGCAGCAGCTACGTGCCGACGACAACCACACGCCCGTCCTGGTGCTCACAGCGCTCGGCTCGGTTGATGAACGCGTAGCGGGTCTCAATCGCGGCGCGGACGATTATCTCGTCAAACCGTTCGCCTTCGCCGAGCTGGCAGCACGACTCGACGCCATCGTGCGACGTTTGCAGAAGCCGTCCGCCATGGTCCTGCGCGCGGGTCCGTTAGTGATGGAGCTGGCCGCGCGGCGCGTGACGCGGTCGGGCCAGGAGATCGACCTGACACCCACCGAATTCAGCTTGCTGGAGTTCCTTTTGCGCCACAGCGGTCAAACCGTGACGCGTAAGATGCTCTGTGAACACCTCTGGGAATCGGATTGGGAAGGCGTGACCAATGTGATCGAAGTGCATATCAATCGCTTGCGAAGTAAGATTGATCGTGGTTTCGATCAACCGATGATTCAAACCGTTCGAGGCAGCGGTTATGCCCTACGCCTGCATTAAAGCCCTGACACGCACCCTGCGTTTCCAACTCATGGTGTGGAACGCGGCGGTTGTGTTGGTCTTGGTCATCATCGCGCTGCTCGGCTTGCGCGAGGGCTTTCGGCTCACCTTGATTCACGAACTGGATCAATTGCTGGCGGAGGATTTGAGCGAAGTCAAGTTGGCCATCGCGGCCTTTGGATTTCCCGGTTCGGAGGACTTGTTTGAGGAAATGGACCGCAAGGCGCGCGGGCACGTCCAACATGGTTGGTTCGTTCAATTAGTCGATGAAGCGTCGCAACGACAGTGGGCCAGCATCAACGCGCCAACCGACCTGCCTGTGCCTCACGTGGCCGAACTAGCTCCCGTAACATTCCACGGTGTCCGCATCCTGCAACGACAGCATCGTCGGCCAGATGGCTCGGCGATTCGCATCCGGGTCGGCACGTCGACGGTCTACATCACACGTGACTTGGCCCGGCTGGATCGCATCATTCTGGGTGCCTTGGCCGGCGTCTTGCTCGTCGCCCCGCTGGGCGGCTACTGGCTCGCTGGGAGGATCACGCAACCGCTGGCCAACATTATCCACACCACCGAACGACTGCGGCCCGCGAAGTTCGAGGAGCGGCTGCCAATTCACCATTCCAGCGATGAACTGAACCGCTTGTCGCAAGCGTTCAATCGCCTGCTCGACCGCATCGCGCGCTATCTGGAGCAACAACAAGATTTCTTGGCCAACGCGGCCCACGAACTGCGCACTCCCCTGGCCGCGATCCAGAGCACGGCGGAAGTCGCCTTGCATCACGAGCGGAGCGTGGCGGAGTACCAGGAACTGCTGACCGAGATCATCGACGAAAATAGCTCACTCGAACTTTTGGTCAATCAGTTGCTGCTGTTGGCCGAGACCGAAGCGGATCGCTTGAAGATCCACGGCGAACGCGTCGAATTGGATGCCCTGGTCGCTCAAGCGTGCGACATGTTCCGCGGTGTGGCCGAGCATCGGGAGATCCGAATACTCGTCCGTGAACTACCGTCGATCGCCGTCGAAGGAAACCGCCATCACCTCCGACAAGTCGTGAACAACCTGTTGGACAATGCGATCAAGTTTACTCCTGCCGGCGGAACGATTCGTGTCGCGTTGACGTGTGATGACGGGGAACGGGTCGCCCGATTGCACGTCCACGACACCGGGATGGGAATCGCCGCGGAAGATTTGCCACATGTATTCGAACGTTTCTATCGCGGCGACCGCTCCCGCCGCCGCGATGTCCCCACGCGCGGGACGGGACTGGGACTGAGTATCTGTCAGGCGGTCGTGGCTGCACACGGGGGCACAATTACCGTGGAGAGCGTCATGGGACAAGGAACGCAGTTTGTGGTGACTTTACCCGTCGTCGGCCTCGGAGACGGTTCGCGAGTGGAAGTTGACGCGAATTCGACGGCAAGTCCTTAAATTGAGTAACCACCGACGAGGACTCACGGGATTGGGAAGTAGGCGTAGCCGTCCATCTGCCGGTTGATGACCACGGTCAGAGCCGCAGCGGCAATCGGAATGCCCGCGGCAACTTCGGCGTCCGGAAAGCCCTTGTAGTTGAGAGCCTGACCGCACACCAGAACTTCCACACCCACCTGCTGTAACGCACGAATAAGTGGCAGATTGGGATTTTGCTCCGTCTGGAATCTCGCTTGATACGCCGAGTCGTTCAGCACCGACTTCGTCGCTTCGCCATGCAGCACGATGGTGATTTTCACGTCCTGGGGCTTCCGTCCCGACACACCGTAGAGATTCAGCAGGCGGGCCACACGGTCGAGCCCCTTGTTCACGTCGGCTGGCTGGGCATTCGCTGTGGCATCAAAAACGACTTGGGCACCAGCCCGAGGCTGATCAACGGCCGCTGGCCGGTGCAGGACGCCGCCGTGCGTGGAAATGATGGGGTGCTCTTGTGCAAAGCTGATCGCCGAGCAGGAAAGCAGGCAAGCAGAAGCAAGGACCAAGTGAACTATTCGAGCCATGGTAGAGGTATTCCTTCTTGTGAGAGGGGGGCGAGTTGCCGAACGCTCGATCACGCGCGACCCTTGAGCATACCGTGCCAATACATGAGCGGCAGCAGATAACGCTTCAACAGCCACATGCTCCAACGCTCCTGCGATTGATCAACCGGGAACGTTTCCTCAGGTTGTTTTTCGTAGTTGAACTCGGCTAGAACGAGCTTCCCGATTCCGGTGACGAGTGGACACGACGTGTAGCCACTATACTTGGCCAGCAACGGCTGGCCTTGCATCGCCGCTCGAAGATTCTGGACAAGTACCGGAGCTTGTTTGCGAATCGCCGCGCCTGTCTTGGATGTCGGCAGGTTGCTGCAATCTCCCAACGCGAAGACATTCGCGAAACGCGTGTGACGGAGCGTATCTTTGTCAACGTCGACCCATCCCTGTTCATCCGCAATGGGACTGGAGGCAATGAAGGTCGGCGGGCCCATCGGCGGAGTAACATGCAGCAAGTCGTAGGGGATCACGACGGACTCGCCGGAGTCCAACTGCCGAAACACCGCTTCCTTGGCCTCGGGACGGATTTCGATCAGCTCGTGACGAAACCGGCAATCGATCCGCTTACGGGACACGACCTGTTCTAGGGTACTCCGATAGCGTTCAATAGCGAAGATGTTGGGCAGGGCCGAGGCATAGATGATATTCGCCTTGTCTCGGACACCGGCCTCGCGAAATCGGTCATCAGCCAGATACATGATTTTCTGCGGTGCTCCGCCGCACTTGACCGCTCCCGACGGATTCGTGAACACGGCATTTCCACCGCGGAAGTTGCGGATCGCTTCCCAGGTCGAGTCGACCGTGCCAAACGAGTAGTTGCTACAAACGCCGTCCTTGCCTATGGAATTCTTCAGGCCCGGAATTTTGTCCCAGTTGATCTGCAAGCCAGCGGCGACCACCAGCCAGTCATAAGTGATCGTCTGGCCGTCGCGCGTACGCAGGGCGCTTTGCTCTGGCAGGAACTCCGCGACGGCATCTCGAATCCAAGTCACCCGCCGCGGAATAACCGATGCCTCGGCGCGCTGCGTCACTTCTTTCCGTGCCAGTCCCGCACCGACCAGCGTCCACAACGGCTGGTAGTAGTGTTTATCCGATGGCTCGATGACCGCCACGCGAGGGCGACGGGACCAGCCCTTGGTCAGTTGCGCGGCGACGGTGATGCCCGCCGTTCCGCCTCCGACAACAATAATTGGAAAGTGAATTGTGTTCGACATGTGTGTTGACCTTGGTATGAACTTAGACACTGAGATTGCGAAGGATCACAAAGGCTGC
>JBGTHH010000620.1:0-5790 GCA_041746275.1 Pirellulaceae bacterium
AGCGGTCTTCGAACTTGCCCGACGCGTTCCAGGTCAATGTCGCTGTCTCGCCGTGCTGGTCGTCGGCCAGCAAGATGCCGGACCGGATCAGGATTTGAAAGCCGTTGCAGATGCCCAGGATCAACTTGCCGGCCGCCTTGAACTCGGCGAGCGTGGCGTGCAGGTGGTGGCGAATTTGATTGCCGAGGATGCGTCCCGCCGCGATGTCGTCGCCGTAGCTAAAGCCGCCGGGCAGGCAGAGGATTTGGAACTCGGCCAGCAGCGCGGGCTGTGCCAGCCATTGATTGATATGCACCAAATCCGGCTGCCCGCCTGCCAACTCGACGGCATAAGCGGTCTAGTGATCACAGTTCGTACCGGGGGCTCGCAGGTCGAGGACGCGAGGGGTGGGCATGGATTTAGTTTTGCAGTGGTTTCTAAAGGATGTTCGACGTCACCAGCGTAGCGGCGCTTGCCAACTGGCCTTCAAGTCGGCGATGTCGCTGTCAATCAACACTCGTTCCTTGGTGCCGGTGATCTGCAAACGTCGCTGCGAGGTCACGGGCCCCAACGCGGCGCACGGCACATCCGCGAGCTGCCGTTCAAAGTCCGCTTGTCGATCGGGCGACACTTCACAGAGAAATCGCGAATTGGATTCGGAGAACAACAACACGACATCGGAAATCTCGCTCAGGTCGTGTGGCACATCGGTCAGCGACAACGAGGCACCCAGGCCGCCCGCAAAGGCCATTTCGGCGGCGGCGACCGCCAGCCCTCCTTCGCTCAAGTCGTGGCAAGCGCGCAGGCAGCCGGTCTGAATCGCTTGGTGAATGGCGATAAAGGTTCGTCGAGCTCGATCCGTGTCGACTTGTGGCACGGCCCCGCCCTCCAATTGCTCGACCAAGGCAAAGTGCGAGCCACCCAGTTCATTGCGAGTCAGGCCCACCAGGTAGAGAAGATTCCCGGCTTGTTTGAGATCCATGCTCACGCACTGCCGCACATCGTCTACTTGCCCCATCGCGCTGATCAACAACGAAGGCGGGATCGAGATCGTCCGCTTCTCCCCCGCGACTTCATAACTGAATTCGTTATTCAAGCTGTCCTTGCCGCTGATGAAGGGGGTGCCGAACGCAATCGCCAAATCTCGACAAGCCAATGCGGCGCGGACCAAGGAGCCCAGGGTTTCCGGACGATCGGTATAGCCCCAACAGAAGTTGTCGAGGATCGAAATGCGGTTGGGATCGGCCCCCACGGCGACGCAGTTACGGATGGCTTCGTCAATAGCGCTGGCGGCCATGTGATAGGTATCGAAGTCTCCGTAGCGCGGGTTCATGCCGCACGAGATCGCCAAGCCCCGGTAGGAATTCAGCACCGGCCGCACCACCGCCGCGTCCCCCGGCCCGTCGTTCTCGACGCCGACCAACGGCTTAAGCACACTCCCGCCTTGAACTTCATGATCGTACTGTCGGATCACCCATTCCTTGCTGGCGATGTTTAACGAGCCCAGCAATTGCGCGAGGGTCGCATTCAAATCGAGCGAGTCCGCGCTAGGGGGAACCAGTGGCATAACGGGCGGAGCGGCGTAAATCGCATCGCGGATCACGGGCGGACGACCGTCGTGCAGCAGAGCCATATCGAGATCGGCCACGACATGGTCTTGATACTTCAGTTGGAGCCGTCCTGTGGGCACGAACTGGCCGATGATCGAGGCCTCGACACCTTCCGATTGGCACAACGAAGCGAATTCAACCCAGTCGTCGGGAGGCACCGCCAGCACCATCCGCTCCTGAGCTTCGGAGATCCAGATTTCGGTGTAGGAAAGTCCTTCGTATTTGAGTGGCGCTCGATCGAGCCACACTTCCGCTCCCGTCTGTTCGCCCATCTCGCCGACCGCACTGGAAAAGCCTCCCGCTCCACAATCGGTCACCGCGCGGTACAGCCCCCGATCACGAGCTTTGAGAAGCACGTCGAGGACCATCTTTTCCGTGATGGCGTTCCCGATCTGCACGGCTCCCCCCGAAAGACTTTCGCTTTCGCTCGTTAATTCGGCCGAGCTAAACGTGGCTCCGTGAATTCCATCGCGACCGGTGCGGCCTCCCAATGCCACGATCCAATCGCCTGGGTACACTTCTTTCCGAGACTTGTCACGTGGAATCAATCCCACATTGCCGCAATAAACCAGCGGGTTCCCGAGATAACGCTTATCGAAATAAATCGCTCCGTTGACGGTTGGAATTCCCATGCGGTTGCCATAGTCGCGAACTCCGGAGACGACTCCTTTCATGACACGCCGCGGATGCAAGACTCCCGGAGGCAAGTCCTCCATCGCCATCTCGGGCGGCGCGAAGCAAAAGACATCGGTATTACAGATCGGCTTGGCTCCCAAGCCCGTTCCCATGGGATCGCGAATCACGCCGCCAATGCCCGTGTTCGCACCTCCGTAAGGTTCCAGCGCCGACGGATGATTGTGCGTCTCGACCTTGAAGACGACGTTAAAGTTCTCGTCGAAACGGACGATGCCGGCGTTGTCCTCAAAAACGCTGACACACCAATCGTCGGCTCCCAGGTCGCGACGGATCTGTTGCGTGGCGGCGAAGATGGTCTCCTTGAGCATGTTGTTGAAGAACTGCTCGCCGTGCTCGTCACGATAAGCAATGCGTCCCGCCAGCGTCTTGTGGCTGCAATGTTCGCTCCAGGTCTGGGCAATCGACTCCAGTTCGGCGTCCGTCGGATCACGGCCAAGTTCGCGAAAGTAGGTCTGAATCGTCTGCATCTCGACCAGCGTCAGGTAGAGTTGCCCTTCGCGACTGAGCCGCAGCAAGCCCGGGTCGTCCAGTTGGCGGATGGCGACATGCAGGAGCTCGAATGTGTAGGGTGCCCCAAGTTGCAACTGCGAGAGCTCCAGCGGCCCGACGACGACTTGCTCGATGGAATCGTTGGCTAGAACACGCGACGAGATCGCAGCAACCAGCTCGGCCGAAAGCTCCGGAAACCAGAACTTCCGCATGGTGCGCACCGCTTGAACCTCCATGCCGAAGTCGGCGATGGCGTTCAGCGCGCTTTCTGCCACGGGATCCATCACCCCTGGTTTGAGCAGCACATGAATCAGTTGGGGATGTCCCGACGGGGGCTGTCGCAGTATGTCCGACCCCACCGGAGCGACCACCGTCCGTTCTACGACGCCGTCCGAGAATAGCTCACGAGCCAGTTGCTCGGCCTGGGCTTGATCGAGCTGACCTTGAACCAGAAAGCTTCGGGCTGCGGTCAGCGACAAATCGGGGGCCAAGCCCAAGTCGGCCACATCGCCAGCGATGGCCTGCGCCAAGCGGTCGGGCTGACCCGCGGCGGGATAGATATCAATTTCCCAGAGAGTCACGGCGTTGCTTTCCCGCTTCCAGCAGTTGAAGGAGCTTCCGTTGATCATCGCGCTCGAGCGCTCGGCGGAAGGAACCGAGCACTTTCTCAAACTTGTCCAGAGACTTCAAGACGTCGGCGCGGTTGTCGGTGAAGATCTGTCGCCAAAGCTCCGCATCTCCGGCCGCGATGCGCGTGGTGTCGAGCCATCCGGTGGAGGCCAACGCCAAGTCGGCCTCGGGTGTTGTTGCTGCCAAGGCCGAAGCGACGAGATGCGGCATGTGGCTGATCATGGCGACCGCGCGATCGTGGTCTCGGGGAGACAATCGCAGGACGCGAGCGCCGAGCGCGGCCCACAAGTCCGCCACTTGATCACAGGCCTGCGGGTCAGTCTGGCGTGACGGCGTGACCAGTGCCGCGCGTCCGGAAAATAGATTCGCTTGGGCATGGGCCGGACCTGTCTTTTCGCTGCCCGCCATGGGATGACTGCCGACAAACGAGACGCCTCGTGGCCGCTTGTGCAAGGCAGCGTCGAGTCGGCTTACGATCGCAGCCTTCGTGCTCCCCGCATCGGTAATGACCGCACCTTCGGGGCAGTGCTCGGCAGCTTCCAGGACGTGGGCGACGATCTGCTCGACAGGCGTGCAGATGACGATCAACTGAGACTCCGCCACTCCATGGGCGAGGTTGGTCGTGGTCGAGGTGACTGCCTGACGCTGTTTGGCCGTCCGCAGGCTCGACACTCGCCGACCGACGCCGACGATCGATTCGGCTAAGCCACGTTCGCGCAGCGCCAAGCCAATGGAGGCACCGATCAGCCCGACGCCCACGATCGTCACCGATTTCCAACTTCTTTCCATAAACTTCCGAAGCCCTGTGCAGGTTCCAGAGTCTAGCAGAAGTCGCGCGCCTTGAACTGGGGGACTGGGCCAAGTATGTTGTCCGATTGTATTCTCAGGAAAGGTATCCACTCCCTGAAGTGCGGGTATAAGGGCGGTATCGGGGGATCGAGCGCCGGAGCGGCAAATTCCGGGGAATTCGGCGATAAAAATGAGTAGCATGTGACTCTGGATCATGCTAATCTGTCGCTTGACTCCTGGGGTGGAGATTGGTGAAGGCCAAGATGAAAAAAGAGACTTCAACATTTCGCGATGTCGTGGAACAAGTTTGCTCCGGTTCTGAGGAAGCGACCTGGGAACTGATCGAGACCTATGGTCCGCACATACAACGCGTGATCCGGCGCAGGCTGAATCATCACATGCGGTCCAAATTCGATTCGCTCGACTTTGTTCAAATGGTGTGGGCTTCCTTCTTCGCGGATCGTGATCAAATCGCGAAGTTCAAAGAGCCGGAAGAGTTGCTGGGATATCTCGCGAAGATGGCCCAGCTCAAAATTCTGCAAGAGTCGCGGCGCCGACTCAAGTACGCGAAGCATAATGTTCGTCGCGAGCGTCCTCTTGAAACAACCTCCACGCCCGAATCCACCCACGTCCGCAAGTCGACCACACCCAGCCAGATCATGATGGCCAAGGAACAATTGGAAGGCTTGCTACACGAAGTTTCGCAGCGCGATCAGCAGGTTGTGGAAATGCGAATGAATGGAGCCACCTTTCACGAGATCAGCGCGGCGCTTGGGATTCATGAACGTACGGCTCGGCATGTTATCGAAAAGTTGGCCCTCATCGAGCACAGGTGATGCGAGACGCTAATACGGGACGAGCAACGTGGGTGGGCGTGCCAAGCGTCAAGTCGACGTGGCGCGAAGTGACCCGCGGTGGTTCGTCGCCGTTGAGCCTGACCCCGGGACATCTCGACAAGGAACAAGCCCTCGATCACGCCTACGACGAGTTTTGTCGGTTACGCGAACATGGTTCACCCATCTCGGCGAGTCAGTTTTGTGATCGGTATCCGAGTTATCGCCGGTCCCTGCGGCGGTTGATCGATGTCCACGACGCTCTCGACCATCAACCTCACATCGAGGTGGAAGCGTGGCCCGAGCTATACAGTGAGTTCTTGGGCTTTCAGATCCTGCACGAATTGGGTGTGGGTGCCATCGCGCGTGTCTACTTGGCAATCGAACTCGCGCTCGGCGGTCGGCTCGTGGCGATCAAAGTGTCGCAGCACGGGGGCGACGAGGCGGATACGCTGGGCAAGCTCTCGCATCGCAACATCGTGCCGGTCCACTCCGTCCAGCAGGACCATGAAAGCGGGATGACGGCGGTCTGCATGCCATACCTCGGCAGCGCCACGTTGGCCGATTTACTCGACATCGGCTTCCAAGACGGTACGGCTCCCGAACGCGGAGCGATTGTCCTGGATGTCGCGCGGGAACGCGAACAACTGGCGGAATTCCTCGACCGACCCGAGCAGCAGCTTGCCACGGATCCGATGTTGGCTCGCGGCAGTTACGTGGATGCCGTGGTCCATCTCGCGATCCAGATGGCGGAAGCGTTGGAG
>JBGTHH010000621.1:0-2274 GCA_041746275.1 Pirellulaceae bacterium
CAGCGGGGTGGCCAGCAGCAATCCGACCGGTCCCCACAGCCACATCCAGAAGATTGCCGCGACAAGGACCGCAACAGCCGACACCCCAGTATTTTTGCCATATAGCCAAGGTTCCATCACGTTGTTGCTTAAAAGCTCCAACACCAGGAACAACCCCACCGTCAGCACCGGCATGGTCCAACCTGTCGAGATCGCCAACGACAGTCCAATAGGCATCGCGGCGGCGATCCACGGCCCGATATAAGGAATGAACCGTAACGCCGCGGCCAAGATTCCCCAGAGGATCGCATTGGGTACACCGATGAAGTAGAGTCCTATACCCACCGAGATGCCGAATGTGGCGTTAATCAAGAAGAGCATCGAGAGATAGCGGCTGACCCGCGAGTTGGCGTCTTCCAGCATCTGCGTGGTCAACGTCACGTGGCCTTTGCCCATCAAGTGGATAAAGCGGTCACGCAAGTCCTCGCGGCGTATCAGGAAGAAGATGACCAGCACAATGACAATGCCGATGGTGCCTAAGACCTCGAGCAACGTGCCGAACATACCGCCGAAGACCTGCAACGGACTCGCGGGTTCGGATATCACACGTACCGAATAGGGCATCTCCCCAGGCCCCGCTCCGTCACTCTCCAGATCGGATTGCGCGAGACTCTCGCCCACTTCCTGAGCCGAGCGAGTCACCTTGCTTAGCGCTGAAACCGCATAGGCGTTCATCGAATTGAACCGCAGTTCGATGTTCCGCGAGTATTCGGGTATCTTGGGCCCCAACTGGCTCATCTGCAAGGTGGCTGCCCAGGCCGCGACTCCCAGCACGGTGAACCCCAACAGAGCCGTTGTGAGCACCGCCGGGATTCGCCCCAGTCGCCAACGCTCCAGCCAGTCGCAGACGGGACTCAGCAGAAAGCTCAACAGCACGGCGAGCGTTAAAGGGATCAACAGCCCTTTGGCCAAATACAGCGCCGCGACGACGACCGCGATCGACGCCAACGTCAACATCCAAGGAGTTTCGGTGGTCGTAGCTTGTCTTGCCATGCGATCCTTTGAACTCAATTCTTGCGAACTACCAAGGCTTCAACTTCCAACCCAACACGAAGCCGATGCCTAAACACCACAAGGCGACGACCTCCGGCTTTTCCCGCGTGTACTGCTGGAAGTACTCCATCAAGTCGGTCGTCGGAGTGAGTCGCTCGCCCGGTTGCTGAACCAGTTGAGCGTTGCCAGTGGGTGGGTATGGGCGTCCTTCATTCATGTCACAATCCTCGTGAGTGGTGGTTAGTAGTGATTCGTTTCTTCAAGTGAGCCGATTGCGTGCAAGGACCCGTTTGATCCATCGCAAGTTACGTACCAGTTCGTCCCGCGAACGACGCAGCACCGCTGCGCGCTGCCGGACTTGTATCCAGCCGACGATGCACAACAGGGCACTGCCGATCGCTCCCGCAATCACGACGATCAGAAACGCCGTGAAGTGGGACGTGTTCAGGAATTCAACAAGACCGAGTGCTACAGTTACCAACGCGATGGGAAAACAGGCCAGGCCGAGTGCCAGACCACCGCACAAGACTAAACTGGGAACCAAGACGCGCCGACTGCATTCCCGCATGTCGGCGACCAGCAGTTGCGACTGCAATTCCGTCAAGGTCAGCACATCGTTGGCGAAGGCGCCGACGTCCCGTGCTAAGCCCTGTGAGGAGGTTTCGGGCGTACCATTGCGCTCCGCTACCTTCGCTTGATGATCCATCCGACGAGGACTCCTATGCAAAGTGCCGCACCAATGCCGACCGCGGGGTGCTCCTGGATATACGCTTCAATCCACCGTCGTCGTTGGTCAAGCTGCTTCTGAGCCGCATGCAGCATCTCGATGGGAGCGGTCGACGACTCCGGCGCGGAAGCCAACAGGTAGTCGGGAATTCGATTCTTCATGGTTGATCTTCCGGTGGTGATGAGATGGGATGTGCCGCGAAGTACTGGTTGGCTTGCCGCGTGGCATACGACATTGCACTCCGCCATAACAGATTGCCGGCGAACATGAGCACCGCCGTGCGAACGCCACTTGTCGCAGGGGTGTGGGGCTTCGTCATCAGCCGGCTATGATCGGCAAGCTCGGAAAGCGTTCGGTTGGCCTGGCGCAATCTCAATCGACGCTTCGGAACCATCACGTATCCGATGGCGCAAGCGGCTCCCACACAGATCCAGGGATAGTTCCTGACGTAATGACGCCACTCGCCCATGTCGCGTGCGCTCTCGGCGATCTCCTGAGCGCCTTCGTCTAAATCA
>JBGTHH010000622.1:0-2571 GCA_041746275.1 Pirellulaceae bacterium
AGCTCTCCGCGCGACAATCGTGCCTCGCTGTTCGGTGCGACTTACGCGTGCCGTCCGCAATGAGTTTCCGGCTGTTCTTCCAATGCGTTATGGCTGAGCGGACTCGGCGTCCTGCGGTTCCACACTCGTCATGGCTTCCCAAAAGCCGGCGTTCAGCGCGCGGCCAATTGAGCGCACGACAGAGACCTCCGCAGTAGGTTCTTCGTCCTGCTGCTCGCCCAGCAGCGTTGAACGCAGAACTCGCGTCACCGAGTCAACTACATCGCGTGCCGACGACGCGTCAATGGGCGAGTCCAACAGGAACGCTGCGGGGGGCGCGGGAGGCGCATCGTGATCCAACTGGGCTTGGATGTCGGAGCGGATCGTGGTCGCTGGCAGCGCGTCCGCGGAATGCAAGTCTTCTCGTCCCGCAAATGGATCCTCGACGACGGTGTTCGACGAAGACGGCTCTGGGTCGGCGATCGGCACGGACAATGTGGCGTTGAACTCGGCATCACTACTGGGCTTGTTCGCACTGCAACCCGACTGGCCCCACGACAATGCCGCCAGCAAAACCATGATGGTTGATCTCATCCGTAGACCCTCATACGTTGACGAAGAAATGGGCTCGTCGACTTGTCCGACGCGTTTCATTAGACGATTTCGACGGGGACCCTGTCGAGCCCCACTTAACGGGTCCTCGTAGGCTCAGTCACGTGTTTCACTTAATCGCTGGGCGATCCACTCCGGAGAAACAAAACGCCGAAGTAGGTTCGTCATCGTCTGCCGAAGTCCCTCTTGAACTTCCTCGGTTATTGAAGTCGCACACCACGGTTGGCCAGTGAGATCGTGAAATCCGTCCCACCGCAGGATCAAGGGCCACTCGGAAATTTGTGCGGCGGCATTGATCCGTTCGGCCACACGAAGGCCCCAAAGCAGTCCAAACTCGTCACGAAAACTCAACCAAAGATGATCCCAAGGATGGGCGTGGCTCGGTCGTCGCCGGGCGATTCTCGCGGCAAAAATTACAGCCATGGCGTACGCGGTGAAGCCCACCGCGATCGGCGGATTCTCGACAAGCTCTCGCACGATGGGCAAATAATCAGCCAACATTGCGACTTGTCCCACACCGGAAAGCAACGCGGGAAACCAGAAACGCGTGGGTAGCGAGTTCGCGACCCCGAGCAGTATCAAGACCAACATGAACCACGATCGCGCGCCGCGAAGGTCCGGCATCTGGCCGTGTCGTAGTATCCAACTTTCGGCGACAGGCAACACGAGGATGATCCACAGCGTGAGCACGATGAAGTGCCACGCCTGGTCCTGGGGACGTTTGGCACCCAACAGCGACATCAGGGGACAGAAGCTGGTGGCGATGGCGGCGAATTCCAACGAGGATGTCCAGAGTGCCTGGTCGCCCACGAACGAAGACACCATTTGCGTGATGACGAGCGATACCAAACTGACCAGTGTCCACAACCAGGGCCCGACCAGCGTCGTGCCCCGCACCTGCGACTGACTTCGCCACAAAACCGCGCAGGCGGCACCGCCGATCAGCATCGTCCAAGCGAGTTCCGGATTCATGCTATGGATTGCGGTAAGGGTGGCCAGGACGGTCATCGGCGATTCGGCAAAGCGGACACGATCCCTACCGTCGCGCGCCGCGAGTCCCTGCCTGCGACTGGATGTGGCGAAAAAACAACACGTTCGATGATAGGCTCAAACCATTGTCTCACAAGGGGATATGCTCGGATAACGAAGAATTGGCGGGCTTTGCGGAAGGAAATAACTCGGAAAAAAACAACGGTTGCGTTTGCTAAACACGCAATCGCATCCCATGTTTCCACAGACGCACGTCGGGAATACCTCACACGTTCCAAGTAACGCGTGTGCCAAGTGGCAGGGTTGACCACGAATTAGGTTCCAATCCCGCAGCGTCTCCCCGAGCGGTTGCGAATCCTCGCACTGCGTCCTGGAGTTCTCGGGACATGGCAGGGCGGAGATAGTCCGCTCGGCCACCTGGGGGCGTTGCGCGTTGTTGGTCACACCAGTTCCGATCGTTCGCCTTGGCGAGGGATCAAGTTTCTGTCACAGGAGTTTGGTTCGATGTACAAGTGGATTTCTTTAGCAGTCGCGTTGATGATGTTGAGCATCAGCACTCCCGCCCAGGCGGATCTGTTGGGCGTGTTCTCCTCGAATGGTGGGCCGCAAGCGTATGTGGATGGACATGACCATATGCCGACACCGCAATCCCACTCGATGATGATGGAAGGTTCGAAACATGGTTACCCGTTCTATAGCGGTTGCTGCGAGTCCAGCACTCCCTGCTGCCAGGGTTTGTGGGATAACTTCTGCTCACGCAAGGGAGGCAAGGGATTGCATCACGGTGGGCACGGAAAAGGCGGCTGCGGCGCTGGCTGCGATCCATGCTGCGGCGTATTCTACGGCCACCGGATGTGCGGTTGTGCCAGCGGCTGGGGGCAGGCCGGATTGGGCTTCCACGGCGGACAAAAGGGCTGGGGTGGTAAAGGCGGCTGGGGGCACAATGGACACTTGGGCCGTGGAAAAGTGATCCAGTTCCTATTCCCCCCG
>JBGTHH010000623.1:0-3811 GCA_041746275.1 Pirellulaceae bacterium
AAGCGGATGGCAGCCAACAGTCCCTGGACGCGGACGCCGCGAACATGGTGATCCTCGATTTCGCGGCCACGGGGAACTACGTCGCCGTGCGTCCTTCCGGCACCGAGCCGAAGGTGAAGTTCTATATGTTTACGTTCGTCCCCGCCGAACAATTGGCCGATTTGGAATCGACGGCTCTAAGTATGGAGCAACGCCTCGACGCCATCGCCGCCGATGTCCAAGCCTTTGCCGATGCCTGTTAACGTGACACTTTCGTCAAGATGCAGACGAATCTCGGTTTCCGCCATCCTTGATCCCTAACACGGCATTTCGAAATCGACTGAAACGATCTGATCTGGGGTCAGGCCCTGAAGTTCGTGGCAGACGTAGATGTTTTCCACGGCAATTTGCGTACCAACAACATAGGCTTTGGGTTCGCCGGTTGGTGCAGGACAAATTAACCTGACTGGCGCACGTGGCTTTAGTCTTCTAGGAGCTAGCTGCCGCTAGCACGGAGAACAAGAACGGGGTGGCTCGATTATGAGATCGCCGTGTATACTCCCGCCGCGGATAGCCGAAAGCCTCGGGTTAGGCCAGCAACGCACCTAACAACCTTTCTCCCTTACGTCTTACTTCATTGTTCATTGGGTTTGCCATGGTCGGACACGGACGTCCGCAGAAGGCCCCCATACCAACTGCACGTGGCGGCGAGCGTGACTTCGTCGGGATCATCCGCTGGTGGCGGATCGGTCTCGTCCTCTGCGCGCTATGTATTGAAGTGCTATGCGGTGGAGCACCGCTGACGAATGCGGACGAGTTGGATCTGCGATTGCGCGTGACCTGGGGCGAGGCCGCGCCGCGACTGTGGAACGGTACCATGCGGTTATCCGAAGGGCGGTTCACCGAGGTCGCGCACCTGGGCTATGAGAACAACGCGCCAACTTCGATCGTGAACACGGGCTCCGCCCTGCGACTTTGGCAGCCCGCTCCGGGAGTGCTCGACGGAATTGACCTGCGCATTATGGCCCCTAGCGGCGCGACTTTAACGATCTGGCTGCAGGCGGATAGCGACGCGCAATCCGAAACGACACTGATTGTGCCGCTCGCGGAGTTCGCCTCCGACGCGAAGCACCATATGTCCACGCTTCTGGATGATCGTGACAACCGATTGACGATCCGACGCACGCCGGGCGATGCATTACGAATACATTTTGAGCGGGAGTCGCTGGTCTTCGCGCCGCAGGAAAGCTGGTCCTTCGCGGTTCAGCCTCATCGCTTGGCACCCCTGGCCGATCTGCGTTGTACCTTGCAATTGCTAGATAGTCGTTCAGGCAAAGAGCACTGGTCCGAACAGTACGATGTGACCACCGACAGTTCCGGGATGGCGGCGGCGAGTCGGAACGTCACGATCACATTGCCGACCGAAGAGGGCGTCTACGAATTGGTGGCTTCGTTGCGTGAACGCAAATTCAACGCACCCGTACTCGTCCAGTCACTGCGCGATCGCAAGTTCTCGCCGCCAATCGTGGCCCAACGCAAAGTGCAGCTATTGGTCCTCGACGCGCAGCCCGCTCCCATCGAGCAAACCAATTGGCTCGAAGTCGATGACGTGCAGCCGGGCAGCGACAAGTGGTGGGAGCGTTGGGCGCGACTGCCCACTTGGAAGCTGAACGATGATCCGCAAGGCCCGGTCGACAACGGTTTGGTTTCCCTGCGAGAGCATCTAAGTCAACAACTCACGCAACTCGCCGTAGGCGGCTGGCAAGCGGCTCCTTTACCGATTTCGCGTATCGGTGCCCCACATCTCTTGGAAGTGGAATATCCCAACGATGCCGCGCAAACGCTGGCCATCAGTATCCTGGAACCCAACGCGGCGGGGGTCGTCACGCCGCTCGGTCTCGATTCCGGAGTCGATGTGGTGCGGTCTCCCGTGGCGATCCCGCCGGCAATGGAGAAGCATCGCCTGATCTTCTGGCCTCAGACGAAGACGCCGTGGTTGCTGCTGTCCAATCGACGCGAGGACGCGCCGGCCTCGTTCGGCAAAATTCGCGTGCTGGCGGGCCCCATGCGATTGCCGCCCTCGCCGGTGGCCAACATCCGTCTCGATGGCCGTTCGCTCGCGGCGTATTACGACAAACCGTTGTTTCCCGAGAACTTCTCCGCTCCCGAGGCGTTGGACGAGTTGCCGCGTCAGAGCTTGGACGATTGGAACACCTTTCATCTGGGTGGCCGCCGGTTAGTCGAGTACTTGAAGCATGTGGGCTATGATCGCGCGATCGTCTCCGTCGCACGTGACGGCGCGACCATTTATCCGTCGCGAGTTCTCGACAGCACGCCGCGATATGACTCGGGAGTCTTCTTTACGAGCGGTCAAGATCCGCAACGCAAGGATGTGCTCGAGATGTTGTTCCGGCTATTTGATCGGGAGAACCTGACGCTGGTTCCCGCGCTGCATCTGGCCACGCCGCTTCCGGAGTTGGAGCGGTTGTTGAAGGTGGGTGGACCCAACGCCGGCGGAATTGAACTGGTCGGTTCCGATGGCAGGACGTGGGCCGCCCGCTTCGGCACCAATCGGGGACAGGCACCCTATTACAACCCGCTCGATCCCCACGTGCAGACGGCGATCCGTCATGTCGTCAATGAAGTCGTCGACCGCTATGGACATCATCCGTCCTTCGCGGGCGTCTCGTTGCAGTTGGGGCCGAGCACCTATGTCCAGTTGCCGGGCACGGCGTGGGGCAATGACGATCTGACGACCGCCCGGTTTCAAGCCGAAACGAAAAGCGAGGTTCCCGGCACGGGGGCGACACGTTTCCAGACTCGCGCCAAATACCTGACAGGACCGGGCCGGAGTCGTTGGTTAGCGTGGCGGGCTGAGAAACTGGCTGCTTTCTATCAGGACCTGCAGAACGATGTCGCGCGACGGCGGCCCGAGGCCAAACTGTACCTAGCCACCGCCGAACTACTAAATAGCTCGCTCGTCAAGGATGCCCTGCACCCGCGATTGCCCTACCGACCGGGTCTGGCGGATGCCCTGCTGCAAATTGGTCTGGATACCCCGCAGTTGTCCAGCAGCATCGAACTTGTGTCCCTGCGCCCCCAACGCCTGAAGCCGCTGACCACGTTGGCCGATCAGGCCCTGGAACTCCAGTTGCGGGATTCGTCGTCCGTGGACAAGCTCTTTCAAAGCGGTAACCTGCATGGTGCCTTGAACTATCATGAGCCCATCACCTTCGCGTTGCCTTCGTTTGACAGCGCCAGTCCCTTTGGACCGGAAAAGACCCAAACCTGGTTCGCCGCCCACCTGCCACGCAACGGGATTCACGCACGCGCTTCGTTCATTCACAGCTTGGCTTCGCTCGACGCTCAAGTGGTCGCGGACGGCGGTTGGATGCTGCCACTCGGGCAAGAGGACGCATTGCGCAAGCAATACGAAACCTTTCGTCAGTTGCCAGGTGCTCGTTTTGAAACCGTCGAGCCCAACTCGTTGACCGCGCAGGCGGCGACCGTCGTCATCCGCAAGCTGACGTTGGGGACGCGCACGTACTTCTATGTGATCAACGACGCGCCGTGGCCGGTCACGGCCGACATCGATCTCGAACTGCCGCCTCAAGCCATGTTGCATCGCTTTGGGACGCTGCAACCCGAACAACCGGTCACCGTCGCGGGAATGAGCGTGTGGACGCTGTCACTTGAGCCCTACGACTTGGTCGGCGGTTTCCTCAGCGTGCCCGATGCCAAGATCCTCGACTGGCGAGTCCGGTTTGATCGCAATATCAAGGTCGAGTTGACGACCTTGGTTCAAGAAGTGAAATCCAAGGTCAACGACCTT
>JBGTHH010000624.1:0-6486 GCA_041746275.1 Pirellulaceae bacterium
CCGTTCCTTCCATCATGGGCGAGGAACCCGCACCGATTTCCAGAGGCGGGAGTTCAGGTCGTTCGAGGGGCTGCGGGACAGGACGTTCGGATTCAGGCATTTCGTCGATTCTTCGCGGCATCGTCGATGGAGTATTCTGCCCGAGGGTGGAGGCTGGCGGGGAATTCGCAGCGACTGCCGTCGACGAACTCGTCTGGGAGCCGAAGAAACCCGAACTGAACAGGTAGTAGCCAACTCCCACGGCGATCAACAGTAGCAACCCCACGGACCCGCCCAGCAGAAGCGGCCCTTGCATGCCACGCGAGCGAGACTTGGCTAGTCCCGCCGCCGAGGTCTTTCGCTTCAGACCGGGCAATGCCGGACCTGGCTCCGGTGGCAGCGGCAGCGTTCCCACAGGCAGCGCAGCGGCGATCGGAGCCATCGGTGGCATGGCCGGAGCCATCGGCTGCGCGGCGACCGGCAACGGCTGCATCGCGGGTGCCATGGGATTAACCGGAAACGATAAAGGTTGGGGAGCGAGCGGAATGGCTTGTGAAATCGGTGCCATCGGGTCTGGATGGGCGGGATGTGGATTGGCCAAGGGCGCGGCGGGATAGCCCGGTGTCGCGTGTGGCCCCGCAGGCTGTAGGTAGGGAACCGCTACAGGAACCATCGGGCTCGCGGCCACTGGCATCGGCTGCATCGGATTCGGCGAGGTCGGCACTGGCACGGCGAACTGTGGCGCGCCGGGCTGGACTGCCGAGAGCGGCTGCAGGGGAATGGCACTGGGGATTGGCGACGGGGGTGCTGTCGACCAATTAGGTTGACCGCTCGATGATGACACGCCAAAGGGTGGCATGGGGGAGGAGCTGGGCGGAACGAAGTTCGCTGGGTTCGAGTCCGATGGGCCAGCAGTGCGGGAAACTGTGAGCTGGCGGAGTTCCGCATCGTAAACAGCACGCTGCTGCGGATCGGTCAACGTCCGCTTGGCCAACGAAATCTGGTCCAACAATTGAGCCCATATGGCCGCTTGCGGTCCAGGCTTGCAGGATCTCACGCGCGACATCGCTCGATCAGCCGCCAAGGCAATCACTTGCGGATCGCCCTCTTTCTGTTGGAGGCCGAGCAACTGATAATGATTCGGTGACGTCGCCGAGGACGGCAGGCCAAGCCATTCGCTATACGGATTGAAATTGTCGGACACAGTACTCACTTCGTCGGTGTCAATTTCCAGGCAACGAGGTAGCACTCGAACCAGGGGGGTGGGCTACGGACTTCCCATCTTAGGCATAAGTGCCCCGATGGACAAGCTTTTGATATTCCATCCGAGAGAACTTGTTGGGCAAGCGACTCGTCTAGTTTATCAGACGAACGCTCGCGATGTTCGGATTTGGTGACACGGTGTCACGCTCCCCACCGGCCCCGACGCGATCGGTGAGATGAACTATAAGTCAGCCTCGGAACCAGACATGATGACGAAACGATATTGGCTTGCCGCCATCACGCTCAGCGCGTTAACGATTTGGTCCCTCACCTCTCTGATTGGAAGTGCCCAGCCCGTGAATCGCCAGACCGTCGAACAGCTCTTTCGTGATGGGAACTACAACGACGCCTACCAGGGGTTGCGAACGCGGTGCCTCGATCCTCAGACCGCGGCCTTGGAAGTCAAGAAGGACTTGTCCATGGCCGTCCAGTCCTTGCAGCAACTGGGCCGCATCAGCGAGATCGACGAGTTGCTCGAAAGCACGGTCGCGGCTCATCCGGCCAATTGGCGATTGCTGGCGGAGGCGGCTCAGCAATACCACACGATCAATCCCTACGGCTTCCTGATTGCCGGCAAGTTTGAACGCGGGCCGCATCGCGGTGGCGGCCGACATATGTTCTCGATGGAACGCGATCGCGTACGCGCCTTGCAATTGATGGTCGAGGCGATGAAGTTGGCTAACCGAGACGACCAGAAACAGGAAGTCGCCGAGTTCTATCTGAGCCTGTCCGATATGTTGCTTCGGAGTCGCGGAGTCAATCAGAGCTGGCGGTTTCAGTCACTGACGGACCTGAGCACCTTGCCCGACTATGACGAGGCCTATTACCACGGTGCCGAGTCAGCCGGTGCGCCGGTGGATCAGGAGGGCCAACCGATCTTCTATCGATCGCCAGCCAGTTGGGAGGCGGCTCAGAATGATGGCGAGCGGTGGCGCTGGTGTTTGGAACAGGCGGCCGAGAACGCTCCTCAAAGGCTTGCCGATATTCGCTGGCGACACGCCGATTTTCTCTATCAGCAATTCGGAGAGCAGACGCTCCAAGAGTTTTTCACATTCCGTCTGTCCGATGATCAAGAGGGGACCGAACGTGCGGCCGGGATCTTCGCGCTGCGCACATTGCGCGAGAATGAAACGATCGCGAGACTAGCGACGGGCGTGAAACGCTTCGAACTGCCCGCCGAGTTCAACTTCATCGAGATCCTGCAACAGATCGCCACCGAACCGGGTGGCGGACCAAAAGAGATGGCCCTGCAACGACTGGCCGAGATCTTCGAGAACCGCCGGCAGTATCCCCGCGCGGCATGGTATTGGCGTGAGAGCATCCAGCGATTTGGTGCCGGCGACAACAAGTGGCGGCAGGCGAGACTCGATCAAATCATCAAAAATTGGGGGCGATTCGAGGGGATTTCGACGCAACCAGCCCAACGCGGCGCGACCGTCGAGTTTACTTTTCGTAACGCCAACCAAGTCGATTTCGAGGCTCATACGATCGACATGGACAAGTTGTTGACGGATGTCAAGGCGTACCTCAAATCGAACCCGGCGCAGCTTAATCACGAGAACTTCGACATCGAGAACATCGGGTGGCGGATCGTCCAACAGAACCAACGCAAGTACCTTGGCTTACGCGTGGCCACATGGCAGGAAAAACTTGAGCCACGCGAAGAACATCTGGATAAACGCGTTACCGTTACCACACCGCTCAAGAATGCGGGAGCTTACCTGCTCACGGCCAAAGTCGCGAATGGCAACACGAGCCACATCGTGTTGTGGGTGGCCGACACGGCCATCGTCCAGAAGCAACTCTCCGAGAAGGAATACTACTTCGTGGCCGATGCGGTGACCGGTGAGCCGATCCCCGGAGCCAACGTCGAGTTCTTTGGCTGGAAAATGGAATCCCAACAGGATCGCCGCCGTCACCAACTCGTCACGACGAACTTTGCCGAACGGGCAAATGATCGCGGAGAAGTGATTCCCGAGCAACTCGACTTGAGTGGCGGTTATCAATGGCTCGTCACCGCTCGAACACCCCAAGGCCGACTTGCGTATCTGGGGTTCCGACACGTCTGGGCCAACCACTATCACGATGCACAATACAACGAGGTGAAGGCCTTTGGCATCACGGATCGACCGGTCTATCGCCCTGGGCAGGAGATGAAGTTCAAATTCTGGGTGGCCCATGCCAGATACGATCAACCGGACGCGTCGCAGTTCGCTGGCCAGGATTTTCAGGTCGAGCTACGCGATCCGAAACAGGACGTGGTCGAGTCCTGGACGATCAAGGCCGATGCGTTTGGCGGCGTCGAAGGGAAGTACTTGTTGCCTGCCGACGCGACGCTGGGAAGCTATTCGTTACAAGTCGTGGAGCATCAAGCCATCGGGTTTCGCGTCGAAGAGTACAAGAAGCCGGAATACGAAGTCACGATCGACGCTCCCACCACGCCCGTGCAATTGGGCGAGAAGGTTCAAGCCAAGATCGAGGCCCGCTATTTCTTCGGGGCTCCCGTCACCAAGGCGACCGTCAAATACAAGGTGCTACGCACCAAGCATTCGCAGGATTGGTATCCCGTGCGACCTTGGGATTGGTGTTTCGGTCCCGGCTATTGGTGGTTCAGCTACGACTACACGTGGTATCCCGGTTGGGCGCGTTGGGTCGGTTGCGTCCGGCCCTTGCCCTGGTGGTGGCACGGGGGCCAGGATCCACCCGAGGTTGTGAGCGAGCGTGAAGTCGAGATCAGCGAGGACGGAACCGTCGACATCGAGATTGACACGGCGCTCGCAAAGGAGATGCACGGCGATTCGGACCACAAGTACAGCATAACGGCGGAAGTGCGCGACGAGTCGCGGCGGACGATTGTCGGCACGGGGAGCGTGTTGGTCGCCCGGCAACCGTTCAAGATCTTCAGTTGGGTCGATCGCGGTTACTATCGCATCGGCGATACCGTGCAGGCCCGCTTCCTGGCTCAAACACTCGATAACCGTCCCGTAACGGGAAAGGGCGAAGCGACGCTCTACAAGATCGCCTATGACGCCGACGGACTCCCGATCGAAACCGCGACGCAAAGCTGGCCCTTGTCCACGGACACCGAGGGGCGGACGAATCTGCAACTCACAGCCACCACAAAAGGCCAATATCGACTCGCCAGCAAGATTACCGATGCCAGCGGTCATACGATCGAAGGCGGCTATCTTTTCACCATCATCGGTGACGGATTCGACGGCCGCGAGTATCGCTTCAACAGCATCGAGCTGATTCCCGACCAGACGGAATACAAGCCGGGCGACAAGGTCCAGCTTCAGATCAATACCGATCGAGTCGGCAGCACGGTGCTGTTGTTCGTGCGTCCGTCCAATGGCGTCTATCTGCCGCCGAAGCTTGTTCGGATGCAGGGCAAGAGCACAATCGAGGAGATCGCGGTCGTCACCAAGGACATGCCGAACTTCTTTGTGGAGGCCGTGACAATCGCCGATGGCGTGGCGCACAGCGACACCAAGGAAATCGTCGTACCGCCGGAGGAACGCATCCTGAATGTGGCAGTCCTGCCCGCGGCGGAAACCTATCGCCCTGGCGAGAAGGCCCAAGTCAAACTGCAATTGACCGAGTTAAACGGCGAACCCTTTCAAGGCTCGACGGTGGTCAGTATCTACGACAAATCGTTGGAATACATCTCGGGCGGCAGCAACGTCCCCGACATCAAGGAGTTCTTCTGGAAGTGGCGCAGGGAGCATGAACCCGCGCAGCAAACGAGTCTGGATCGCTATCTCGACAACTTGACGGCCAAGAATCAACCGCCGATGAGTCCGCTGGGGATCTTCGGCGAAAGCGTGGCCAGCGAAGACGGATTGGCAGGGCCGACGAAGCCCCTCTCGAAGCGCGGTGCCATGCGCTTTGGGCGAGGTATGGGATTCGGAGGTGGGATGGGTGGCATGGGTGGAGCGAATTTCGCGCCGATGGCCGCAGCGGCGGAAATGCGGATGGAGTCAATGGCCATGCCCATGATGATGGATGCGGCGGGCGAAGGCGATGCCTCGGCGAGTGGCGATGTCGCTCTCGTGACTCCCACGGTGCGCACGAACTTCGCGGATGCGGCATTCTGGACTGCCGCTCTGAACACCGACGCGGAAGGTATGGCGGAAGTGTCGCTCGACATGCCGGAAAACCTCACCACCTGGAAGATCAAGGTCTGGGGGATGGGCCATGGCACACGCGTTGGGTCGGGCGAAGCGGAAGTGATCACGAGCAAGGATCTGATCGTGCGGTTGCAGGCTCCGCGTTTCTTCATCGAGAAAGATGAAGTGGTCTTGTCCGCTAACGTGCATAACTATCTGGCCGCCGAGAAACGAGTCTCGGTCGAATTGGAGTTGCCAGGTGACGAACTTCAATCGATGAGTGACCTGGTCGCGGAAGTCACGATCCCCGCTGGCGGCGAACAACGCGTGGATTGGCGTGTGCGTGTGGCGCGTGAGGGAACCGCGACGATTCGCATGAAGGCGCTGACGGACGAAGAATCAGACGCCGTCGAAATGCAGTTCCCCTGCTATGTGCATGGCATGTTGAAGACCGAAACCTGGGCGGGGACGGTGCGACCCGATCAGGATCGAGCGCAAGTGACACTAGAGGTTCCGACCGAACGCCGGGTCGATCAGACCGTGCTGGAAGTGCGTTACTCGCCGACGTTGGCCGGCGCGATGGTCGATGCGCTCCCCTATCTCGCCGACTACCCTTACGGTTGCACCGAACAGACCTTGAATCGCTTCCTGCCCACGGTCATCACGCAGAAGGTGCTGCTCGAAATGAATCTGGATCTCGACGAGATTCGCGACAAACGCACGAACTTGAATGCCCAGGAGATCGGCGACGACCAGGACCGTGCTAAGCAATGGAAGCGTTTCGATCGCAATCCCGTGTTCGATCGCGATGAACTCAGCCGCATGGTTAAGGAAGGTGTGACACAGCTCACGAATATGCAGCTCAGCGACGGTGGCTGGGGCTGGTTCAGTGGCTTTGGCGAACGCAGCTTCCCGCACACCACCGCCGTGGTCGTGCATGGGCTCCAGATCGCACAGCGGAATGATGTGGCGATCGTACCGAGCGTGGTGGAGAACGGTGTGGCATGGCTCGGCCGCTACCAGAAGGAACAGGTTCAAATGCTGAAGAACGCCGCCACCGAGAAGAAGCCTTGGAAGCGGCAAGCCGACAATCTCGACGCGCTGGTCTACATGGTCCTGGTCGACGCGGGACAAG
>JBGTHH010000625.1:0-2710 GCA_041746275.1 Pirellulaceae bacterium
CCCGAGGGCTAAACATAAACCAGAAGCGATCAAAGGTGAACTTGGCCATAGGTGATTCCTGGGCACCATTATGAATCGGCCCAGACATTTTGCAAGTCCCAGCGGAGGCGGCTGGAGATGGCTTCAGGGCTGGGAATTCTGTGGCGGGGCAGGGCAGGGGAGTCGACGAATTCCAACGGCTGACGCAGCGAAGGCGGTAACGTGCGTGGGGGGACCGAGCCAGGCTTTGACTACCGTTCACACCGTCGGTGACGTATCATAGCGGTTCGTTTCGTCCCAGTATCCTCAGAATGTGGTACGTCGCCGTTGAGAGCCAAAAAGCGAGATTCAATTGGCAAATGGGACTTGCCCAACGGACACAGCCTGAACGTATCACAACGGGTTACTCCGCCCCAGTTGTTCGTCGGCTCATTCGCTTTGCTGATCGTCTTCGGCACCCTGGGGCTACGGTTTTTGCCTGGCCTGTATATCGGCGAGCGGTTGGGTTGGCTAGATGCGTTTTTCACAGCGACCAGCGCTGTTTGTGTGACGGGGTTGATTGTCGAGGATACAGCGAGCTTCTTCACGATTTGGGGACAAGCTTATATCTTGCTCTTGATTCAACTGGGCGGTCTCGGCATGTTGACCTTCACCAGCCTGTTCATCTTGGCTTTGGGAGGACGGTTGTCGCTAAGGCAAGAGATCCTCTCGCGTCAGTCGCTCGAAGCCGTTCCCAACCTTGATCCTCGTCGCGTCACATACGACATCGTGCGTTTTACACTGGTGTTAGAACTTCTTGGCGCGTTGATGTTGTACGGACTGTGGGCACCTCGGCTCGGTTGGGTGAGTGCGATCTGGCACGCAGTTTTCCACTCGGTAAGCGCCTTCTGTAATGCTGGCTTTTCGACGTTCTCGGATTCCTTGATGAGCTTTCAGGGGTCTCCGCTGACGCTGACCGTCAACATGCTGCTGATCATCATGGGCGGCCTGGGCTTTCTCACGCTTGAGGAACTGTATCTGCGGGTCCGAGCAGTTCGCGAGAAACGGGTCTTCCGCATCTCGCTACATAGTCGCATCGTGCTTGTGACGACAGCGGTCTTGCTGGTGGCGGGTTGGCTGGTCTATGGCCTGTTCGAATGGCAGAGAACCTTGCACGGTCTTTCCCTCGCAGGCAAACTGACGAATAGCTTGTTTATGAGTGTCACCTGCCGAACTGCGGGATTCAACTCGATCGATTACAGCGAAGCCGCCGATAGCACGAATTTCTTCACGATTTTGCTCATGATGATTGGCGGCTCTCCCGGCTCCACTGCGGGGGGAATAAAAACCACGACGTTCGGTTTGATTGGGCTGCTCGCTTGGTCGCGGCTCAGGGGGCACTCGATCACTTCGGTGAAACATCGCTCCGTACGTGAAGAGACCACCGACCGGGCGGTGGGCCTGTTCGTGATTGCGTTTGGATTAGTGACGGCCGGGATCTTCCTTCTGACCAGCGTCGAGCATTTCGAGGGTTCCAAGGTTCCGTTCTTGGTCCATATGTTCGAGGCAGTGAGTGCCTTCAATACAGTCGGCCTTTCGATGGGCCTGACGCCCGAGCTTTCCATTCCCGGGCGGTGGATCACCATTATGCTGATGTTTTTTGGTCGCGTAGGTCCTTTGACATTGGCGGCCGCGCTGACGGCACGCCGCTCCGGCGAAGCGGGCTTTCGTTACGGCTACGAAGATGTTGTGGTTGGGTAATTTGAAGATTGAGAGTATCTGATGAAACGCTTTGTTGTGATCGGCTTGGGAAACTTTGGTTCGAGCGTCGCGGAGTCCCTCTATTCCAACGGACACGATGTCATCGCCATCGATCGCGATGGTGATGCCGTGGATCGGATCTCACCTCATGTGTCGCGCGCCGCCGTCGGGGATGGCAAGAACCTGCAGACGTTGGAACGACTGGGCGTCAAAGACGCTGATGCCGGCGTGGTGAGCACGGGCGACGATATCACGGAGAGCATCCTCGCCACCTTGGCGCTGCGGGATTTGGGGGTCCGGGATGTCTTCGTGAAGGTCGTCTCGCGCGATCACGCCCGGGTCATGGAACGGATCGGAGCGACGGAATCGATCTTTCCCGAGCGGGAATCGGCCTTGAGCCTGGGAGCGCGCATGTCGGGTACGGCGTTGCTCAACTATGTCCGTTTGGGCAGTGGCTTCAGCATTCAGGAAATGGCGGTTCCGCAGGCTTGGAATGGCAAGACGCTCCGCGAGTTGGAGTTGCGTGTCCGCTTTGGCTTGACCGTGGTGGGCGTGCATGACGTCTTGACCGATGCGATCACGGTGTCCATCGACCCGGATTCTGTGCTCAAGGAATCAGACACCTTGCTCGTGGCCGGTAAAGATACGGACTTGTCCCGCGCCGCGCAGGTGAGTTGATCGCGAAGACTCACCCTCGAGCCTCGCTATATCGAACGCGGTCATGCGCGATTAACAGCTCGAATCGATTCTTTCGTACCGACCGATACCATCGTACGCGAGACGCTCTGCCGAGGCACCATCCGCAGGATGCCGTCGCCGCGCTCGTCGAGTTCGCAACCTACATTTCCACAAAGACGGCCAGATGACCGTGCGCTTCGGTCCCGCTCTGGAAACCACATGTCCCCAAGTGCCTGCCCGAAAAGGGGTCTGACCCTCTCCGGTGAGGCCAAAAAACCAGTGAAGTCGACTCACCTCCAAAGGGTCAGACCCC
>JBGTHH010000626.1:0-4712 GCA_041746275.1 Pirellulaceae bacterium
CCGTGCCGTCGAGCGGATCTATGGCCAGCCGTTGTCCGAATTGATGTCGAACAAGAACTACTGGCTCGACGTGATTCATCCAGACGACCGGGAGGCATTTGAAGCGAAACTCCGAACGTTGGCTCAGGCTGGACAGATCGAACACGAGTACCGCATTGTCCGCCCGAATGGGGAGATTCGCTGGCTGCGAGACAATACGGCGATCGTGCGGGATGGCTCGGGGAATGCCGTGCGGGTAGGCGGGATTTCTACCGATATCACCGATCACCGTCGATCCGAGGAGGCGTTACGCGAGTCGGAGGCGGTTTTCCACTCGCTGGTCGAAAGCCTGCCTTTGAACGTGATCCGCAAGGATCGCCGCGGACGTATTATTTTTGGCAACAAAAAGTATTGCGATTCGATGCGGAAGTCGCTCGACGAACTGCGGGGTAAGACCGACTTCGATCTCTTTCCCGCCGATTTGGCAAAGAAGTATACCGCCGACGACCAGCGGGTTCTGGAGACCGGTGAGCTGTTGCACGATGTGGAAGCTCATCGGACGCGCGCCGGCGAGGACATCTACGTCGAGGTGCTCAAGGGACCCGTGGTCGATGCCGCTGGCCGGATCGTGGGCACCCAAGCCATGTTCTGGGATGTGACCGATCGCAAACGTGCGGAGGTCGCCCTCAATCACGAACGGTATCTCTTGCACAGCCTGCTCGACAATCTGCCTGACAGCATTTACTTCAAGGATCAGGAGAGTCGCTTCATTCGCGTCAGCACCGGTTTGGCGAAGAAGTTTGGTTTGGCCGATCCACACGTGGTGATCGGCAAGACCGATGCGGACTTTTTCACCAAGGAACATGCTAGTCAGGCGCGGCGCGACGAAATGGAGATCATGCGGACGGGGCAAGCAGTTCTCGACAAAGTGGAGAAGGAGACTTGGAGCAAGCATGAGGATACGTGGTGCGCCACTACCAAATTGCCGCTACGCGATTCCGAGGGAAAGATTATCGGCACGTTCGGCATTTCACGCGACATCACCGAACAGAAGCGTGCCGCGGCCAGCCTTTCCCGCGAGCGCGATTTGCTCAAGACGATCATCGACAACGTGCCCGATCTGATCTTCATCAAGGATCGCGTGGGGCGGTTCGTCACGGTCAACGCCGCCATGTTGCGAATCTTGCGGGTGAATTCCCTGGAGGATGTCATCGGTAAGACTGACTTCGATTTTCTGCCGCCCGAGCTAGCCGCCAATTATGTGGCGGACGACCAGATGGTCATGCGCTCCGGCAAACCGTTGATCGACCAGGAGGAGAGTGCGCGCGGAGCCGATGGCAGCTTGCTGTGTTTGCTCACCACCAAGGTCCCGCTGCGCGACGAGGAAGGACACATCACGGGACTGGTCGGCATTGGCCGCGACATCACCAATCGGAAACTCGCCGAAGTCGAATTGCGGGCCGCTAAGGAAGCCGCGGATTTGGCTAACCGAGCGAAGAGCGATTTCCTGGCGAACATGAGCCACGAGATCCGCACGCCGATGAACGCCATCATTGGGATGACCGAACTGGTGCTCGATTCGCGGCTCACCCGCTCCCAAGCGGAATACTTGCGGATGGTGCATGAATCCGGCGAGTCGCTGCTGACGGTCATCAACGATATCCTGGACTTCTCGAAAATCGAAGCCGGCAAATTGGACCTGGACCGCACGAACTTCGACTTGCGCGAAAGTCTGGGTGACACCATGAAGTCACTGGCCTTGCGGGCCCATAGCAAGAACCTGGAACTCGCGTTTCGCGTCGAGCCCGAGATTCCTCGACACCTGTGCGGTGACGTGGGCCGGCTGCGGCAGATCATCATCAACTTGGTCGGCAACGCAATCAAATTCACGTCGGAGGGTGAGGTCGTCGTGGATGTGTGTTGTGCGGAACCGAGTGAGGAGCAGGTCACGTTGTACGTTACCGTTCGCGATACGGGCATCGGCATTCCCGAAGACAAGTGTACGACCATCTTTGAGGAGTTCGCCCAGGTCGATAGTTCCACCACGCGTCGATTCGGAGGCACCGGGTTGGGACTCGCGATCTCCTCTCGTTTGGTGGCCTTGATGGGAGGCAGAATCTGGGTCGACAGTGAACTGGACTGTGGCAGCGAGTTCCACTTCACCGCGACGTTCGACGTGGTCGAGGATTGTGAACCCGATCCGCCGCGCTGGAACGCGGTGGTGGTGGGAGGAACCCCGGTCCTGGTCGTGGATGACAACGCGACCAACCGCTTGATCCTGGAAGAGATGTTAAAGAACTGGGGCATGCTGCCCACGGCGGTGGCCAATGCCGTCGCAGGCTTGGAGGCCCTGCGGGACGCCGTCGCGATGGGGACACCGTTTCGCTTGGTCTTGAGCGACGTAAACATGCCGAACGTCGATGGCTTCGCGTTGAGCGAGTGGATCCGCGCCGATCCGATCTTAGCCGCCGTGCCGATCATCATGTTGACGTCCAGCGGTCGACCGGGGGACACCGAACGCCGCGAGAAGCTCGGGATCGTCGCCAATCTTTTGAAACCGGCCAAACAGTCCGAGATCTTTGATGCGGTCGTCCGCGCGCTGGGGGTCTCGGCCGCCGAGGATGAGCCGCTGCCGGGCGAATCGCTCCCCTCGATTAATCAGTTGGGAACGCTTCGGATCCTGCTCGCCGAGGATAACGTGGTCAATCAAAAGTTGGCGCAGGGCGTCCTGACGCGCCAAGGCCACCACGTGACGATCGCCAACAACGGACACGAGGTGCTTCAGGCTCTGGACGGGGCTGAGTTCGACGTTGTGTTGATGGATGTTCAAATGCCGGATATGGATGGCTTCGAGGCCACCGAAGCCATTCGACAACGCGAGCGGTCCAGCGGTGGCCACCTGCCGATCATCGCCATGACGGCTCACGCGATGGCCGGTGATCGCGAGTTGTGCTTGGCGGCAGGCATGGACGAATACGTTTCGAAGCCGATTCGAATCCATGTCCTGATGGAGAAGATCGAGGCCATGCTCGGTAAGTCGCGCACGCCGCATGTCAAATCGCAAGACGGCGAAGCACCCCCCGCTGACGATGATCGGTTGTTGGATTGGTCGGCGGCACTGGCTGGCGTTCAAGGGGATCGCGCGTTGTTAAACTGCATCTTCGACGCGTTCCTGATCGAGTCGCCGAGTCAGATGACAGCGATTGCGGAAGCCCTCGCGTGCGACGATGTGACGGCGCTTCAACGCGCGGCACACGCCTTCAAGGGATCGGTGCTCCCGTTGCATTGTCCAACCGCAGCGGAGGCCGCTCAGCGATTAGAAGCTCTCGGTACGTGCGGCGATGTGGCGGCGGCACACGCCGAACTACAACAATTGCAACGCATCGTCGAACCGCTGTGCGCGGCACTACGTCGATTTTTGGAAGCGGATGATAACTAAGGACTGCGTCGAGATGCGGAGCGTTTGGCAACGCAATTGGAGACACCCGAAATTGCATGTCTCATCTTAATGCAATGCCTGGATTTCTATCGCGACCAAGCGGGCACCGACCGCAGGTTGGTCGGCCCCTGGCTCCAGGAGCACCTGGAATGGAACCTCCGCTGCGGTCCGGCAACAAGCTGTCTCTCGTTCCGCTCGGGTGTGCTCCGCACACCACGCCAACTTGTTGCCGAACTCCGCTCACTTTTCCGCCAGGACTGAGGCCAGCCGGAAACCGAGGAGGCTGTCGCGATAGCCCGGCGCGTGGCTGGTGCGAAACGCCGAGCGGCAGCCCCGCGCGTGGCCGTTCCAACCACCGCCGCGAAGCACGCGGTGGGAGCCAACTGGATACCCCATCGGATCGTCCAATGGCGACTCTGCATAGTAATCTTGCGCATGCCAATCGGCGCACCATTCCCAGACGTTTCCGTGCATATCGTGTAGCCCGAATCCATTTGACCGCAACTGACCGACCGGATGCGTCGTACCACCGGCGTTGACGTCGAACCAACCGAAATACCGCAAACGCTCCTCGTTATCACTGCTGTGCCAGTACGTCGTCGTTCCCGCACGGCAAGCGTATTCCCATTGCGCTTCGCTAGGCAGCACAAATGCCATTTGCGCCGCAGAAGAGCTTTCGTTCAGTTTCGCCAGGAACGGCTGAATGTCGTCCCAGCCCACATTCTCCACCGGTTGCGATGGGTCGTCCTTGAACTGCGACGGGTTGCTACCCAGCAACGCCTCCCACTGGGCCTGCGTCACTTCGTGCTTGCCCAGGTAGAAGGGCTTGGTGATCCGCACTCGGTGCTGCGGACCTTCGCTGGGAATGCGCTCGATGGACCAATGGTCGTTGGCGGTTTGAGCCTCTGCTAGAAACTTGGCCCGTTCTTCGTCGGGGCTGCCCGTCTGGAATTCACCCGGCGGGATCAGCATCATCGCCAACTTCACGCCGCCGGGCAGCTCGATCTCCTTCTCGACCGGCAGGCCGAGGTAATCAGCCCAGGCTTGTTGATGCTGCTTGGCAGTAGTTTCATCGAACGGAGCGACGGCCACCGGCGGGGCCGGTAACTCTTTCTTGCCCAGCAGCGTTTGCCCCTGCCGCACTTGCACCTCGCCAGCTAACAGCTCCACCCGAACCGTGAGGGTTTCATTCTTCTTCAAGATCAGCTTATCGGTTTCAAAGGTGAAATCGCCTCGCTGTACGACGAGCGTCTTTTCACCGGGCGAGAGTTTCACATCCTGCCCCTGGTCGGCC
>JBGTHH010000627.1:0-4644 GCA_041746275.1 Pirellulaceae bacterium
GAAAACCCGAAAACGAGCTGGCTACTTAGCGGCTTCATTTTTCGGTAGGTGCAGTTCGTGAGCCAGTGTCTCGCCGCGTTCAAAGGCTCCCAGGCTATTCAAAGTTGTGGACGCGATGTTGGAAAGGGCTTCGCGCGTCAAAAAGCCTTGGTGCGAAGTCACCAGTACATTGGGGAACGTCAGCAGTCGAGCGAGGACGTCATCGTGGAGCACTTGGTCCGAGAGATCCTTGAAAAACACCCCTTCTTCCTCTTCGTAGACATCTAAACCGGCGGCACCGACTCGACGTTGTTTCAGGGCTTCGATCAAAGCCCGCGTGTCGACCAACGCGCCGCGTCCCGTATTGATGAGCATCACATGCGGCTTCATCAAGGCCAGCGATTCCGCATTGATGAGATGCCGCGTGTCGGGCGTCAGCGGGACGTGCAAGGAAATGATGTCGGCCGTCGCATACAACTCAGGCAGATCGACGTAGCGCATACCGGTCTCCGCCACCAGGGCCTCGTTCGTATACATGTCGTAACCTAACAGTCGACAACCAAAGCCCTGCATGATGCGCGCGGCGACGGCTCCAATTTTGCCTGTTCCCACAATACCAAACGTCTTGCCATGCAGGTCGAAACCAACCAATCCATCGAGTGAAAAGTTGGCGTCGCGGACACGATTATAGGCTCGATGCGTTTTGCGATTCAGTGACAAGATCAGCGCCACTGCCAGTTCCGCCACTGCGTGGGGCGAGTACTCGGGCACGCGTACGACCGAGATGCCCTCCATCCGCGCCGCGCCGAGATCCACATGATTGAAGCCCGCCGAGCGGAGCGCCAACAGACGCGTCCCGCCCGCGCGGAGAACCTGGAGAACGGCCGCATCGACACAATCATTGACGAACGAGCAAACTGCGGGGAAGCCTTCGGCCAAGCGTGCCGTCAGCTCGGTGAGACGAGGCTCCAGAAAGACCAGCTCGTGAGCCCCATTGGCATTCGCCGCTTGAAATGCTTCCTGATCATAGGTACGCGTATCAAAGATGGCCATTCTCATGGAAGTTGTTTCCCTTCATTTGGATCTGGTAGTGGTGTTCGGTCCTGGTGCGGAGAGGCCTGCTCCGTCGCGATCTCCTCCGCAGCGGGAACCGCTAAACGAGCGATGCGCCGCGCGAAGTAGAATACCCGTTGCAACAGATTCACTAAATCGACTTCGACTTGAAACGCAACCACGCGTCCTGGTTCGGCGGCCACCAAGCGACGTCGCAGATGTTCCAATGATCGAGCGGAGAGTCGATTGAACTCGGCCTTCCGCTCCAACACCTGCGCGGCGAGCACGGCATCGTGTCCCTCCGGGGCCGTCAAGCTGTCCTGCAACGTCGTGCGTACAAAACGAAACAGTTCCTGCAGCACCTCGACCGTGGCACCACTCATTTGCAGCCGACGATCCAGGCGTCGCGTGCCTTGGGTGACCAAGTTGGTGGCGATCACGTCCCCCATACTTTCCAGATAGTTGGCGGCGGAGATGCCGTTCTCAAGCTTCTGAGTTTCCGCCGTGGTTAACTCGCGGCGGGCCAAGAGTCGTGTGTAGTCGATGATGGACACGTACAGTTGATTCACGTCATGGTCCATGTCCGCAATCCGCTGCAGGTCGGCGGCGGTCCCGGTCGGTACGGCGGAAGCGGCGGCGTCAAACATTTTCAGCACGAGCTCGCCCATGTGCGTAAGTTCGAGCCGAACGCGATCCAGCGCGAGTGCTGGCGTGGCCAGTAAGGTCTCGTCGAGAAACTTGGGCTGTGCGGCGACCGGTGGTGCGACCCGTGCGGGAGCGGGCACGAGCCATTCGACGAAGCGCGCCAAGGGTTCGATGAACCAAATCAGCACCAACGTATTGACCACATTAAACACCGTATGGGCGTTGGCAACTTGGCGAGGCAGCTCCGTCGTGAGACGTTCCACGAGCACGGCCAGTTGCGGCAGGAACATCCCCCACGCCAAGACTCCCACTCCGTTGAAGGCCACATGCACCAGTGCCGCTTGTCGCGCCTCGGCGGGCTTACCCCAAGCTGCCAGCAGCGCCGTGACACAGCTTCCCAAGTTAGCGCCCAGGATAACCGCCAACGCGGCGGGCAGGGTGATCGCGCCCTGCGAGGTTAAGGCAATCACCACACCCGATGTGGCCGACGAGCTCTGAATCACCGCGGTGAAGATGGCTCCCATCGCGATCCCGACCCAGGGATTCTCCATCCTCTGCATCAGTTCCAGGAAAATCGGATACGTGCGTAACGGGTTGGTCGACGCGGACATTTGCTCCAAAGCCAGAAACAAGAACCCCAGTCCCAGCAGCACGGAACCGAGTTGCCGCGCCAGATCGCGGCGGCTGAACATGGCCACCAGGAAGCCGAGCCCAATCAAGAGCCAAGCCGATTCGGTGATATCGAATGCAGCCACATGGGTGGTGAGCGTCGTCCCAATGTTGGCTCCCAGGATCACGCCAATCGATTGCCGGAGCGTCATCAAACCGGCCGTCACAAACCCTACGACCAACACGGTCGTCAACGACGATGATTGGACGATGGCCGTGATGAGGATCCCCGTCACGACGCCTCCAGCCGGATGGGAAGTCATGCGGGCCAACAGCGTCTTCAGTCCCTCTCCCGCTGCGGCGCGTAACGCCTCCGACATTTTGTCGATGCCATAGAGGAACAGCGCCAAGCCACCAACTAATCCAATGAACGGATGCCAGATGGCGAGAAACCAGTCGGGGAGCCAACCGACGAACAGTCCTGTCAGCATCGCGGGAGACAATCGGGAAACTCCTTTTCCCATGTTTTGGAATCACGAACCCGGCGGTGAGCACTCCTCAAGCCGGGCAAACTTTGACGTCTATAGGCGTTAGCGCTGTCACGTGAACGATGCCGCAAGACGCCGGTCGTTTGATGTTATATCAGCTAAACTCCGATCTCTCTTATTAGCGTCACGAGCAACTCCGTTCGCACGCTCGCGAAGCCAGTCGTTCCTGAAGGCCAGTTATGACACAAACCACTTGTCCTTCGCAAGTTGATGACTCCCGCGAGAACGTCAACGGCGGGGCCGAAAAGGAAGATCTGCGCAAGCAATTGTTGGAAATGATTCGCCGCAACGAATCCGTGCGAAGCGAGCATCCGCGCTGAAACTGGCCGAAGGGCCACGGGACTCCAGCCGTTCCGCACTTCGAAATCAAGAGCCCACGAAAGTCACTCGGTCCCGAGCGACAACGCGATGGGCTCCAAAAGCTCGACGGCGGCACGTGGAAACGCATCGAGTTCGGCGATCCAGAAGCTAATGAGCCCCGGAACGTCGTCGATGGTCACGGGAACATGAAAACTCGATGCATATAACTGGCCGAGCAGCTTGAAATCCGGCGTGCCGATATCTCGGATACTCTCATGCACCACGGACTCTTGTCCCGCGATGTATTCGGCCAGTCGCAGCCGCGCGGCCGGAACCTGTAAGCCCGACCCTCCGCGTTGTTGACCCAGCGACTGGGCCACGCGCCGCACATGGAGCACGCTCCCCTCGCGTGTAATCCAATCGACTCGATCGACTTGAGGCACTACCTTGCGAACCTCGGCACCAAGGTGCCGCAACGCCTCGTCGGACTTCAGCGCGTGGGCGGCTTGTTCCAGGATGCTGGGACTTACTTGCGGAGCCCGCGCGTCGAGTTGCTTGAGGAATTGATCGGTGCGGCGCGTGCGCGGCGTTTGTGAGAGATCCTGGTCGGCGAGCACCATATCGAAGTAACCAATCATCATCTCTTCCCACGTTTGATCGCCCCAACGGACCTTGGCCGTAGGATCGGGATTGGCTGGATTCGCCGCAGAGTTGTCGAAGTGTGCGACGCAAACCAAGATCGTGCCGGCGGGCATCCGTTTCGGTTCCGCGAACGCATAAGCGTTCTGCCAATTGAAGTCATAGTGAGGCACGTCCAACAAGATCTCCTCGGACTTATCGGGATAAACCGCCGTATAGCGGAACGATTTGCCTCGCAAATGCATGTGCGGGAACATGGCCAGCATCAGCGTATCCTGTTGAAACGTATGGGAGCCGGTGACACGATGGTTGTCCGCACCGGGAGGAATCTCGAAGCGAGTCTGGATCGCCTTTTGCGTCAAGACTTCACGTTTGACGGTCGCCGGGTCCGCAAAGATCAGGCCAATGCTACTGAGATCCTCCTGCGCGGTTCCGTTGGGCGTGTAATGCATTTGAAAGACGAGTTTGGAACCCGCGGGGATGCGTTTGGCTAAACCGTCCGGCAACTGGAGCGGTTGGCCTCCCGGAGCGGTCGCGGCGAGCCAGTCCGAATCCGGCTCACCGTGGGCTCGATTTGCGGCTCGTTCGGCCGATGCCGCGGCGACAATGATGTGATGCACGATCGCACGATTGCCTGGCCGACATTCCGCTGCCTTGATCCACTTGTCTTCCTTAAAGCCGGGATCGACGGTGAAGTACTGATAGCGGACCTCGCCTGTGGCGGGAACCTGAAAGGGCTTGCGCTGGAGTTCCGGGGACCAAGGCGGGTGGCGGCGGGAAAGGGTTTTTCCGGACAGGTCAAGTTGCGGAATCCGGGGAGGATGCTGGATGGGTTCTGGATCGATTTCGGTGTTTCGGTGATGGGGGAACG
>JBGTHH010000628.1:0-3765 GCA_041746275.1 Pirellulaceae bacterium
CCGGATTTCATCCGGTCCATATGGCTGCGGGTGATCACGTCGATGCAGCCGGTGGTCGTGACGAAAATGTCCGCCTGCTCGACCACCTCCTCGAGGGTCGTCACCTGGTAACCTTCCATCGCCGCTTGCAAGGCGTTGATCGGATCGATTTCGGTCACGATCACGCGAGCGCCGTAGCTGCGCATCGAGTGGGCGCAACCCTTGCCAACATCACCATAGCCGGCGATGACGGCGACTTTGCCCGCGACCATCACATCGGTGGCGCGTTTGATGCCGTCCGCCAGCGACTCACGGCAACCATACAGATTGTCGAACTTACTCTTGGTCACCGAGTCATTGACGTTGATCGCGGGAACCTTTATTTCACCGTTGGCATGCATCTGGTACAGGCGGTGAACTCCCGTCGTCGTTTCCTCGGACAGTCCGCGGATGTCCCCCAGCAGTTCCGGGTAGCGCTGATGCACCATCGCCGTCAGGTCCCCGCCGTCATCGAGAATCAAGTTGAGCGGGCTTCCATCGGGGAAAAACAGCGTCTGTTCAATGCACCAATCGAATTCTTCCTCGGTCTCGCCCTTCCAGGCATACACGGGAACACCTCGAGAGGCGACGGCCGCCGCCGCGTGATCCTGGGTCGAGAAGATGTTGCAACTGCTCCACGTGACCTCGGCACCAAGTTCAACGAGCGTTTCGATCAAGACCGCCGTTTGGATGGTCATGTGCAGGCAGCCGGCAATCCGAGCCCCTGCCAGCGGTTTGGTCTTGCCGTACTTCTGACGCAAAGCCATCAAGCCGGGCATCTCCTGTTCGGCGATGATGATCTCTTTGCGACCGAACTCGGCCTGGGAAATATCTTTGACTTTGTACGGTAAGCGAGTTGCTGCGACTTGGGACACGCTGAATCTCCTTCTCTCAAGCGATTTCGCGTCGACCGTCGACGCGGACATTGATGGTTTTGGTTCCGAGGTATGATATTGCGAAACCGATGTTTTCGACAAGCCAAACTATTTCTCAAATCGATTCGGCTGCCAAGTCTTGAAAGGCTTTCTTAGCAGTATTTACGAAGGCCCGTACCAACATGGGATCCTTGTTTCCCGGTTTGCTCTCGACGCCGCTGGCGGAATCCACGGCATCGGGACGCACCGTCGCAATCGCCTCGGCCACGTTGAACGGGCTCAACCCTCCGGCCAACACCACGGGCAGCCCCCCCCAGGCACCTCGCGCGGCCGCAACGGCGGCCCAGTCCGCCACCTCTCCGGTGCCACCATATTCGCCCGGTTTGCTGGCATCGATCAGGAGCACATCGGGTCGCCGATGCTGCGAGCAGTCATCCAAATACTGAGCGATCTCGGCGGCCCCGTGCTCGCCGAAGCGAAACGCCCGTATGATCGGTCGGTCGGATAACTGCGAGAGGAATTCTGAAGGTTCGTCACCGTGTAACTGGATGTAATCGAGACTCAAAGCCTCCACGAGCTGATTGATCGCGGCGGCCTCGGCGTTGACAAACAGGCCGACGCGTTTTACGTGGGGTCGCAGGACCGCGACGAGCTTCTCAGCGGTGGCTAGGTCGATAACACGCGGGCTGTGCTCGTAGAAGTTAAGCCCTACGGCATCCGCGCCAGCCAAACCAACAAGCTGGGCGTCTTTGACGCTGGAGATGCCGCAAATCTTTATCTTGAACAAAACTGGAATCCGTGCTAGTTAGTGCGCGCGGGCTCGACAGGCCGTTGGTCACGTAGACCCATTATACGTCTGGGTGGGTTGCTGTCAGTACGGCGACGTGCTGGGAACTTGACGTTCCGTCGAAGGCGAATCTTGGCGAAAAATCGCCTGCTCGACATTCGCAGCTTCAACGATCGACGATAGTTGCCGAGAAACACCCAGCGTGAAGGGTTCTGGTTGAAGAGACGAGGTCGAATATGTCGATTGGAACGAGGAGTCTAGCTCTCGGAACTTGCGGCGAGCGATGAGAGGCCCATCGGGACGGCTTTTCACTCGCGGTAGGGATGAGATCCAATACAGAGGATTTTGGCATCATGTACGAATCGTTCTTTCGCTTGCATACTCGCCCATTTGTGGCGGCACCGTTGGTCACGAGCTACTTCCCATCCGCCTCGGCCGAGTGTGCTCGCCAAACGCTGATCCGAGCGGTCGATCGCGCGGAAGGCCCGGGGCTGATCATCGGGCCGGCTGGCGTGGGCAAGACGCTACTCTGCCGTGTCCTGGCGGCACGCTTCCAACAAACGTTTCAAGTGGCGATGTTGTCAAGCACGCGCATCATTACCCGTAAGGCCCTGCTCCAGAACATCCTCTTTGAACTCGGTCTGCCTTACCGCGACATGGAAGAAGGGGAGCTGCGTCTGGCCTTGCTCGATCATTTGCAACCGCACGAAGGCTGCCCGGACGGCATCCTCCTGATCGTCGACGAAGCGCACCTATTGCCGCTGCGTTTGCTCGAAGAGATTCGCATGATCACGAATCTGGTCCGCGACGGCCAACCGCGAGTTCGCTTGGTGATGGCCGGAAGCGGGAAACTGGACGAGAAGTTCGCGAGTCCCAAACTCACCTCGTTTAACCAACGCATCGCGGCTCGTTGCTACTTGGAGCCGTTCAGCCAAGAAGACACCATCGATTACGTGCAGTCCCGTTTGGGAGCCGCAGGTGGGAACATCGACTCCATTTTCGATGCGACCGCGTTGCGAGCCATCTATCAAGCCACCGATGGCATTCCTCGTCTGGTGAATCAAGTCTGTGACCACGCGTTGGTCATGGCGTTTGCTGGCGGACTCCGACAGATTGATGCTGCGGGCATCGAGGAAGCGTGGGCCGATCTGCAGCAGTTACCGGGACCGTGGTCCGAGGCGGCTGCGGCGGGACCGGCCGAATCAGCGATCGAGTTTGGCGAGCTCGAGCCAGAACTCCATCGCGATCCTGTTGCCTACGGGTTCGACGAGCCGGTGACCATTTCGATTCCGCAGTTCGGGTCGCACGAAACCTTCGACCTTCATCCCGCTGCGGAAGCGATCGACGATGTGGACGAGCAGATCGACCCTGAGCCTACCGCTACGCCGCTAACCATTGCCGCGGTTCGCGATCCCTTTGGCGACGGATTCGACGAGGAAGAGATTGTCATTGATCAAACCGTGATCCGTTCCGCCGAGATCTTTGCGAATCGGCCCCGAGTCAACAGCCGCGAAGGACGAGAGCTGGTCGCTTCGCTGCTGGACGAAGAGGAAGTTGAATTACTCTCCACGCCAACAGATCCCCCGTCACCCGTCGCGACGCAACCGGCTCCGCAGGTGACTCCGGTTACCCTGCCGATCGAACCGACTTCGCCAGCGACGGCGGACGCGGAGTCATCGCCGCGGAATTCGTGGCAGCATCTCCCCGAGATGTTTGAATACACCGCATTCGAGCCGAATGACTTGGCGGACTTGGCGCTCGAAGCTTTGTGCGACGTGAATATGGCCTTGGGAGACTTGTACGAAGGTCACGACAACTCAAATTCAAACGATCCCATTGTCAAGCTCATGGATCATCGCCGCGCGGAAGTGGACGATCGCGATATGATTGTGATCGAGGCCGAATCGGAATTGGAATCTCCGGGACTTGGTCTGCCCGTCGAAGCCGCGGCTCGTCGAGTGGACTATCAAGATCTGTTCGCCCAGTTGCGTCATGGGTAGTGGTCAGACTTATGTTCGCCCAGTTTGGGCGAGTTGGAGTACAGCCTTCAGGCTGCCAATTACCGGATAAAGCCGGAACTCCAAC